>JAOQAA010000210.1 GCA_025963815.1 Capsulimonas sp. | reverse complement strand
ATGCCGAGCGGCAGCGCCGCCACGGTCGCGATCCCGGACAGCGCCATCATCGCGGGCGTGGAAAGATCGACATAGTGGCCGCTGTAGGTGACAAAGGTCGCGCCGATGGCGACGATACCGAGCAGCGTCACCGCCCGCAGCATGTTGAGCAGATTGCCCGAGGTGAGAAAATCGGGCGAGAGGATGCGTCCCAGGATCGCGAGGGCGGCGACCAGCAACGCGACGCCGCCGGCGCTCGCCCAGCGCGACGCACGGCGTCCGCCATCCAAGCGGGCCGCGCGGGCCGCCGCGCGTTCGACGTTTGGCTTCGAAGTCAATGGGGGGCTGATAGGTTGGCTCATACCGGCGACAGCGCTCCCTGGCCGTTGGCGGCCAGCAGGACGGCCTGTCCCGAACAGTCGTCTTTGTTCAAACGACCGATCAAGCGCCCCTTTCGCAAAATCAAAACTTTGTCCGACAATCCAACCAGTTCCGGCAGGTCCGAGGAGATCAGAAGCACGGCGACGCCCTGCTCGGCGGCTTCGGCGATGGCCTGATGGATCACGGCCTTCGCGGCGACATCCACACCACGCGTCGGCTCGTCTAGGATCAATATTTTGGGCTTTGTCGCCAGCCACTTCGCGAGCAGCACTTTCTGCTGGTTGCCTCCCGAAAAGCCGCCGACTTCTCGAGCGGCGTCCGGCGGCTGCACCTGGAGCGCGGCGATCATGTCGTGCACAATCCCTCTACCACGCTGCGGCGAATACGCTCCGAAGCGCGAATGGCGGCCGATGACGCCGCCCAGGATATTGTCGGCGACGCTCAGCCGCAGCGCCAATCCCTGGCTCTTGCGGTCCTCCGTCAAGTACGCAAAGCCTTCCCGAATCGCCTGTCCGTAACTCTTCGCCCGCGACGGCGCGCCGTCAATCTCAATCCGTCCCCGGTCGATAGGGTCGATCCGGCAGATGGAGCGCGCCAGCTCGCTACGCCCCGCGCCGGACAACCCGCCGATCCCCACGATCTCGCCGGCCCGCACAGTCAGGGAAACATCGTGAAAGAATCCGATACGGCTCAGATCCTCCACGCGCAGCCGCTCGGCGCCATGAACCCTGTGGCGATGCGGATAAAGCGCCGTGGCGGCTCCGCCGACCATCATCTCGACCAGGCGCTCCGGCGAGGCGTCGGCCATCTCCAGAGTATTGACTTTTTTACCGTCGCGCATCACGGTCACGCGGTCGGCGATTTCGGCCAGTTCCGGCAGATGGTGGGAAATATAAATCACCGCCAGCCCCGACGCTCGCAACTCCTTCACCAGCCGGAACAGCTGCGCGACTTCCTCGCGACTCAGCGACGATGTCGGCTCGTCCATGATCAAAATCTTCGGCCGGTTCCCCAGCGCCTTCGCGATCTCCACCAGCTGCGCCTGCGGCTGACTGATCTCCTCGACAAGCGTGTCCGGATTTAGATCTAAACCCACCAAACTCAGCAGCCGCGCCGCCTCGTCCCGAAGTGCGCGCCGGTCCACAAAGCCCTGGTTCACCGGCAGCCGCCCCGCCAGCAAGTTCTCCGCCAAACTCAGCGGCGGCGCCAGACTGAGCTCCTGATGGATCATCTCGATCCCCAGCGCCTTCGCCGCCGCCGGCGTATGCAGCGTGACGGCCTCCCCGCCAATCAGAACCTCGCCCGTATAGTCCGAAAACGATCCGGCGATCAGGCTGACGAGCGTGGATTTCCCCGCGCCGTTCTCACCGAGCAGGGCATGGACCTCGCCGGGGCGGACGTCGAAATCCACAGCGTCCACGGCAAGCATGCCGGGATAGCGTTTACTGACGCTGCGAAGTTGTAGGGCGAGTGGCGGCATAATATTGGGCTCCTCGGTGAGGAGTTGCAGATCGGGTTGTCAAGAAAAGCGGGTTGGTTGTCGTCCCCCGGTTGTAAAAACCGGGTCTGGGAAGCGAAACGCTAACCGTCCGTGCCGGACGGACAAAATAGGCTGTTGTCAAAAAGTTTATTTGTTTGTCCGGCACGGACAATTAGCCGAAGGCTTCCCAGACCCGGTTTTTACAACCGGGGGACGACAACCAACCCGCTTTTCGGCGACCTGGGTGTCGGACATGGTAACTTGCGTCGGGGGCATCCTTCCCTACGCCCAGCTCGCCGAAAATCGGTTCGTCATCGGCTGCGCCAGGTGTTCGTTGCGCAGGCGGTGGAACTCAGCCGCCGCTGTCAGGATCTCCTCGGGACGCGCTTTGCTGCGGACCAGGAAATCGGCCTCGGGCGGGTAGCAGGCGATCGGGACGCCGGCTTCTGGCGACGGGACGGATTCGCCGGGCAGGCGGGTGATATTTGCGTTGGTCGGCAGGGCGGCGCTCTGGTAGCGCAGGTCCATGCTCCAGCGCACCCGGTCGGTGGAGTTTTCGAAGCTGGCGTGCGCGGTCTTGTTGGTCATCAGCAGCACGCCGCCCTTTTTGACCGGGACGCACAGCGGCTCGCCTTCGGGCAAGTGCGTGTCGGGAATCTCAAGATACGGCTTGCCGTTCGCCTGGATGTGCGGGACGACCTCGCCCAGATGCGTGCGCGGAAGGACCCACATGCAGCCGTTGGTCGCGTCGGCGTTCACCAGTGGAAGCCAAACGGTCAGGACTAACGCTGTATCGCAATAGGGTTCGAAGTATCCCGAATCCTGGTGCCACGGGACCGCCGAATTGCGATGGCCGGGGATCTTGGGGCGCAGGCGGTAGACGCTGCTTGCAATGAGTTCTTCGCCGCAGATCTGCTCGGCGACATCCAGCAGGCTGGGGTTGG
>JAOQAA010000621.1 GCA_025963815.1 Capsulimonas sp. | reverse complement strand
GACTCGCGACTGCACGTCAACACGAGCAGCTCGCCGCTGGTGCGCAATATTTTCGGGAAGAAGTTTCTCTTCGTACAGGATACCTATTCACAGTATCTGCAAATCTATCGATTTGACGCCAAAAACGCGGGAGAAACCGCGATCCCGTCCGGCATGATCTGCGTTCGGCGCGGAACCGTCGGCAAGGCGTCCGCCCCCTGGCCACCCGCGAACGTGCAGCCGGATCAAGGGCCCTGGATCTGGCGAGACATTGACGGCAACGGCGACTTCTACAAAAATGGAGCGGCGCAGAAAAACGAGTTCGACAACGGTCTCGCTGGCAATGACCCATGGCTATGGGCGGGTGTCTGGGGCTGGTGCGTGGATGAGAACGGCGACATCTGGCAGTCGAGCCGCAACACGTCCGTGCTCAACGGCGGCATCCGCCGTTTCCGGTGTCTTGGACTGGACGCTCTCGGCAATCCGATGTACTCCATGGCAAGTTCCCAGATACAGGCGCGGCCGGCCCCATTCGACGGGATCAACGGCTCGATCAACCGTATCGAGTATGTCGCCGCCACCGACACGATGTACTTGAGCGGATATACGAACGCGCATCCGATGACGCCCAACGAATGGGGAATCGTCGGGCGTGTCATCGTTCGGTACGATCGCTGGAGCACATCGGCGCGGACGGCGGCTTACCAGATCGTATTGCCCTGGAATATGACGACCAACCCACTGATTTGCGCCCGGGCCGTGACGGTAAGCGGCGGTAAGATCTTCGTCGGTTATCTGAGTGGAGCCAGCTTATCTTACGGCAGTAACGGCGGACAGATCTTGATTTACGACGGCGCCACCGGAAAACCGCTGGGACAGATATCGCCAGGTCCAGAGGTCGGAAACACCTCGGGATGGATCGACACGCCCTCCGGCATTCGGGCCTTCACACGCAGCAGCGGCGAACAGTTCGTCTTTACCGAAGAAGACTTCATGGGCAAGGTACTGATGTACCGGATCCCCGCGCCTGGGACCGCCTCCACTGTTCCTGTCATTCCCTGGGGAGGCTCCGGCGCTGGACTGCTGGGCAAGTACTTCAACGGATCAATGCAGACGGCGTTCGGCCAGCTCGTCTCGACCCGAGTGGATCCGGTTGTGGATTTTCAGTCGCTCACATCGCCTTCCGCAGTGAGCCAGGCGAGCAGCTCCACGCAATGGACAGGTAAAGTCCAGCCCCGGTACTCCGAGACGTATACGTTCCATACGAACTCACGCGGCGGTGTACGGGTGTGGGTCGGCGGAAAGATGATCGTCGACAGCTGGAAGTCTCACCTGCTGCAAGCCGATTTCGGATCGATCGCTCTCCAGGCCGGCAAGCTCTACAATATCCGCATCGAATACTATCAGTATTCCGGAGCCAGCGCCCTTACCCTGGCCTGGTCCAGCGCCAGTCAGCTCAAGGAAGTCATTCCACAGAGCCAGCTCTATCCAGACGCGAAATAAAGACACACATCACAAGAGAAAACAGCCCGACCCAAAGAAGCCGGCGATTAAAATCGCGCCTAGAAGTGCACGATGTGCCCCTGCGGGCACTCCAGAGAACCTTGCGATCACGTTCTTAATCTGGAGTCCACGGAGGTGGACATCGTGCACTTCTAGGCGCGAATTTATTCGCCGGCTTCTTTGGCTGTTTTGTCTTGGGAGAACACCTATACCGCAACTTTGTCGGCGCGGGGAGCGCCTTCTTGCAGGCAGCGCTGATAAAGCTGTTCGGTCTGGTCCGTCGCCATATCCCAGGTGTATCGACTGAGGACATACTGGCGCACGGTGTCGGCAGTCAAGCGCTTGCTCCAGTCACCCTGGAAGAACGCGATCACGGCCTCGGCGATGGCTTCACTGCTCGCGTCGCGCGCCAGCAGCTTCGGCTCCAGCGGTTTCAGCAGTTCGGGGATGGCTCCGACCGGGGTGCCGATGACTGGCGTGCCGCAGGCGAGGCTTTCCACCACGACCAGCCCGAAGCCTTCCAGCGCCGTGGTCGGCAGAACGAATAGGTCCGCGGAAGCATACAAAGCCGCCAGGTCTTCGTCCGGAACGAATCCGGCGAATTTGATCGAGTCGGAAACTCCAAGATCTTTGGAAAGCTGTTCCAGGCGCTCACGCTCCGGGCCCTTGCCGGCGATCACCACAAACAGATCGGGAACCTCGCGCAGCATAGCCGGGGTGGCTCGCACCAGATTCTCCAGCCCCATGCGCGCCGCCAGCCGCCGCACCGTCAGCGCAATCGGCCGGTCCGCCGGCAGTCCCAAACGCTTACGCAAAGCGGCACGGTTCTTAGGAACATGGAACCGCTCGATATCCACCCCGCCGTCAATCCGGGAGATGCGCCCGGGCTCCGTTCCAAAATGCTCCGTCAGTATGCCGGACATAAAAGCGCTCAGGGAGATGATGCTTCCGGCGCGCCGCAAATTGTCCTGCTCCACCCAGTGGCGCCCCACCCGCTTGGCCCGCGCTTTTGCCTGTCCCAGCGCGCCGCGCGCCTTGGAAATATCCTCGACCCATCCCTCTTCGCACCAGGGACCATGGAACGTGCGGATCATGGGAATGCTCCCGAGAACGCCTCCCCAGATCGGCCCCAGTCCGGCGTAGGCAAAGTGAATATGGGCG
This sequence comes from Capsulimonas sp., assembly GCA_025963815.1. Classification (GTDB taxonomy): domain Bacteria; phylum Armatimonadota; class Armatimonadia; order Armatimonadales; family Capsulimonadaceae; genus Capsulimonas. The sequence continues at coordinate 1,572 of JAOQAA010000621.1, read as the reverse complement.
ATGTCAAACGGACCGAAGCGATTGACGACGTCCTCGCAGGCGTGACGCATGCCGGCCAGGCCGCCTCGGCTGCGCGGCGCGCGCACGACCGTAACGCCGTTCCAGACTTTTTCCTCGTAAGGTTTGCCCTCGATCACCTGGTTGACGAGCAGCACGACGCCGTGCCCGCGATCCACCAGGCAGCGCGCCAGTTCCTTGGCGGCGGTGCGGCTGCCGCCGGGCTTGTCTTCGAAAATCGCATCGGCGATCAAGAGTATGTTCATAATATGCTGTATTGATGCACGAATTAGCGCCCGGACGGAGTCGCTGCGTCTTCTCGCAATTCTTTGTTATCCAAAGGCTCGCGTATGGCGATCACACGCGCCGGCGATCCCACGACGGTTGCATTCTCTGGAACGTCCTTCGTCACCACGGAGCCGGCGCCGATCCGCGCATTGTTCCCGACTGTCAATCCCTGATCCGGGCGCGCGACTACGATGGCGCCCGCGCCGATCACCACATCGTCCCCAATCACAATCTTATGGGGAGAACCGATCCATGTTTCCGCAGCCAGAGTGACGTTGTGATAGATTTTTACGCGACGGCCGATCACGACGTTGGGATGGATCACAATCCCCATCCCGTAATGCTCCAGCTTGATGTCGGGATGGATCTCCGCCTGCGGCGGCAGGATCGCTTTGAACGCAATGAAGTTGATCGTTTTCAAAATTCGGGCGACGATCTTCAGCTTCCGTCGCTGCGCCAGACACGACCACCACCACAGCTTCGCGGGTCCACTGTTTTTCTTCTTACGTAAGGCCATGCTAATCCACTACCCCAACCGGAGCGGAAACGCGCGATGTTTCCTCGGCGATCTCCGGCGCTGGATCCGTGTCGCTGTGCTGGATCGCCTCATGGATCTTTTTCGCTTTGGAGCTCATAAACGGCTTTTCGCAGAATGTGAAGAACAAACGTCCAAACAGCGTGGCGGCGACGATCACCGATAAAAACACCACATAGTGGAACTGCATCGGAAGGTGCAAATGCTTGATGATTTGATTAAAGACCCCAATACTGAACGTGTGCGTCAGATAGAGACTATAAGAGAACAGGCCCACCCACCCGAGAGCGCGGTTCACGCTCCAGGAAGAGATCTTGGCGTCATACCGATGGCAGACAAGCAAGAGCGCCGTGAAGCCCAGTGAAATCGCATACTGGGTGCGGCTCATGACTTCCATCGTGCCGAGCGGGTTGTTGCGCAGTACGATCAGCGCGAGCGTGGCCAGACCCGCCGCCGCCGCCCACGCCACGGTGGGTTTCGCGTAACGTGTTCGGATCAAATCGTAGACAATCACGCCCAGGCCAAATTCCGGCCAGAGATCCAGCGGATAATGCAGGCTGTTTGGGTTCACGATCAGTGCGCCCAATGCGGCGATCGTAAGCGCGTGCAGCGCATGCAGGATCGTGCTTTCACTAAACCGAGTCCGCAGAGCCAGCATCGCCAGCCCCACAATCAAGTAGAAGGCGACTTCGTAGCACAGTGTCCAGCACTGGACGAGAACAAAGTCCTGCGGAAAAATGCAGTTCGTGAGC
>JAOQAA010000569.1 GCA_025963815.1 Capsulimonas sp. | reverse complement strand
ACGGCGCGTACTTCCAGCGGCGCGTCGTTCACCAGCACTTTCACTTTTGGGAAGATTTTGTCCGTCACGGAGACGCGTGCGGTGTGGTTTTTATTTATCATACCCAGCGCGGCGGATTTTTCGGCCGAAAGGCGCATCAGGTCGGCGTGGATGCGGCCTTTGCGGATCGCGGCGGTCCAGAGGCGGACACGGTCTTCGAGGGGCAGCTCGTCGCCGGCTTCTTCGATCGGAAGAAGCTGATCGCGGAGGCGCTGGCACTCGCCGAGCAGGCGGACGTTGCGCTCCGCGCGGAGGCGGATTGCGTCGATGCGGTCCATGAAATGTTTGTTATGGCCGGCGATGAGGACCGTGGGAACACCGTGTTCGGAGCCGGCGCTGCGCGCTTCGACGAATTCGTGGCCGTAGCAGGAGCCGCCGATAAAGGAGCCGCGGATAACGGCGCTTTTGCCGGCCACAAGATGGGAGTGCATGGAGTTTTCCTGCACGACGACGGCGCCGCGCGGCGCCTCCAGCTGTGCGCCCTGCAGAAATTTGCAGGAGATGCGGCCATGAGTCGAGTGCGCCGAGCCAAAGAACCCCCCAGTGACGACGATATCGCCGCCAGCTTCCAGAAACGCATTTTCGACATCGCCAAGGACATGGATCGACCCAGCTGCTTGGATCCGCATGCCTTTGGCGACATCGCCGTGGATATGTACATCGCCCGGATGGTCGATATTTCCCGTGGCGAGGTGGACGCCTTCCGGCAAATTCAGCGGCGGCTGATGGATCGCCGCCTGGGACGGCTCTTGCGTGGAGGTCGGCTGTTCCTCCAGAGCCTGATTGAACGCCTCATCCAGGGATTTGCAAAATGCGTCTGGAGCCAGCGGCGCGAGCATCCCGGCGAACCAGGGCATCGGCGCGCCGAATTCCAGGCCCTGGTCGTCGTTGGAAGTCAGCTCCGCGATGGCGTGCGCGACCTCGGTCACGCGCAGCTTGTACAGCACGCCATGCGCGGGGTCGGCTTTCTTGAGCACTTCATAGGCGACGCGGTGTGGGTCGCAGTGGAGCAGGACGGATGCACGCTCCAGCGCGGCTTCAATCGTCCTACCCTGCACGACCAGCGATTTTTCCATTGACCTCATCCTCTATAGGATATATCGGCTTAAATCCTCATTTTTTACAATGCCCGCTAGCTTATTGCTGACATATTCCGCGTCGATCTTCACGGACTTCTCTTCCAGTTCGGAAGCGTCGAACGACAGCTCGTCTAACAGACGCTCCATAATGGTGTGCAGGCGGCGCGCCCCGATGTTCTCCATCTGTGCGTTGACCTCGGCGGCCAGGCGCGCGAGCTCCGCAACGGCGTCGTCCGTGAACTCCACCGTCAGCCCTTCGGTCGCGAGCAGCGCTTGGTATTGCTTGACCAACGCGTTGCGCGGCTCGACGAGGATACGCTGGAAGTCTTCTTGTGTGAGGCTTTCCAGTTCCACGCGAATGGGCAGGCGGCCCTGCAGCTCCGGGATCAAGTCCGAGGGCTTGGACAGGTGAAACGCCCCGGCGGCGATGAACAGAATAAAGTCCGTCTTGACGGGCCCTTGCTTGGTCTGCACGGTGCTGCCTTCGATGATGGGCAGGATATCGCGCTGCACGCCTTCGCGGGAGACATCGGGTCCGCTGCCGCCTCCAGCCCCATGGCGTCCGGCGATCTTGTCCATCTCATCGACGAAGATAATGCCGCTTTGTTCGGCGCGCGAGACGGCTTCGCGGGTCAGCGCGTCCTGGTCGATCATGGCGCGGGCTTCCTCGCTCGTGAAATACTCCTTGGCCTCTTTGATTGTCAGGGTCCGCTTTTTGCGCTTCTTGGGCATCAGCGAGCCCAGCATGTCCTGCATATCGTTCTCGCCCATTTGGCCGGGCGCCATGACCTGCATGAACGGTGCGGGGGCGGCTTCCTCGACTTCAATATCGATGCTGTCGTTGTCCTTCACGCCCGAGCTGATTTGCGTGCGCAAAAGCTCACGGACGCGTGTTTCCTGCTCGTGGCGCTTTTTGCGCAGCGCTTCGTCCTCGTCCGTGGCCGTTTCTGGAGCCGCCGGAGCGGCGGTGGGTTTGGCGCCGCCCTCGGACCGGGAGAACAGCTGGTTGAGCGCGTCCATCATGTTGTCGGATTGGATGATCGACGGCCCGCCGGCGTTCGCCCTGGCAGGCTTTTCCGGCCGGCGCGGCTGAAGCACATCAACGATCCGGTCCACGGCGCGCTTTTCCGCCTGCTCGCGCACCTCCTCGGTCTTTTCTTTTTCGACCAGCCGCAGCGAGACCTGCACGAGATCGCGCACCATTGAGTCGACATCGCGGCCGACGTAGCCGACTTCGGTAAACTTGGTCGCCTCGACTTTGACAAACGGCGCGTGCGCCAGCACCGCGAGGCGCCGCGCAATCTCGGTCTTGCCGACTCCGGTCGGTCCGATCATCAGGATGTTCTTGGGGATGACATCGTCGCGCATCTCCGCCGGCAGCATCCGTCGCCGGTACCTGTTACGCAGAGCGATTGCGACGGCCCGCTTGGCGGCTGACTGTCCGACGATATATTTGTCCAATTCCGCAACGATTTCGCGCGGCGTCAAATCTTCCATGGTCTTTCCTGTCTGTTGGTGGCCTTGAGGCCCTCATCCCATCTTCTACCCACCCCCGGCCTTTGGCCGACCCCTCCCGCAGCGGGAAGGGTACAGAGATGGACATTGTGTGCGGCATGCGTAAAGCTATTTCCGATCAACCCTTCCCGTCGCGGGAGGGGTGGCCCGAAGGGCCGGGGTGGGTAGGGTCTAGCTTCCCATCCACATCCTCTGCCCCATAAGCCGTTAGCAGCGCGCCTTCGGCGGCGCGGGCGGCGGCCGTGGGCGGGGCGGGGGCGTCGCTGGGGAGCAGTCCCGAGAGGTTGCCGGCCCCCGAATGGGTCGTCCCGATGCCTGCGATGGGGGGAGCGAGGGCGCGGACGTTTGCGAGAATGGATGTGGGGGTCATTTTGGGCGCGCGGGAGAGCAGCGAGTTTACGTCCTTGGTCTGGGCTTCGAGGGAGGCTTTGGTCAAGGGAGCGGCGCGGCGCGCGGCGATGGCGCGGCCGAGCTCCAGCGCCCAGAGCGATTCATCGCCGCCCTGAAGCTTGAGAATCGGTGTCAGGTTGAATTGCAGGGTGGTAAGATTCTCCTGAACGGTGCGCGATTCGTCGATGGTCCCGAGGATGGCGGCGACTCGCTTGTCCTTGCTTTCCTTTTTCTTGCCCGAAGGGAGTGGCGCTGAAAGCATCGTGGATAACGGCGAGATCGATTGCAGCGCTTTTTCCGGTCCCTCGATTTTGACCAGGTCGTCCAGAGCCAGCGTGACGGTGTTCGCTTCGAACTTTCGCAGGGCGATCGACTGGGCCTCCAGGCTGTCGACATACTTCTCGGTGGCTTCGCCTTCGTCGATGGAGGAAAGGCCCTGAACGTCGGCTAGGTAACGCCGCTGCCGTTCGGTGAGAAATTGCAGGGAATAGCCCAGACGCAGGGCCGCCTTTTGCACGGTTGTCGGTGCGGAGGCGGCAATTGGCGTTTGGTTCGTCACCAGGGGCAATATCTCTGTCTCGTTTCCCGCCGCAAGGCTGAGGTGAGGAGCGCCAAGCAGCGCCGCCGCGGCCAGGGCGAGGGTGAAGTTATTAAAGTTCATCGACGGTGATATTCCCATTCGTGTAAATACAGATTTCGGAGGCGACACGCAGCGCCTTTTCGGCGATCTCTCGCGCGGACAAATCCGTGTTCTCCAGCAGCGCCTTGGCGGCGGCCTGTGCGTACGGCCCGCCGCTGCCGATGGCGGCGATGCCGTCGTCGGTCTCCAGAACGTTGCCGTCCCCGGAAATCACGAGCAAGTATTCCGGGTCGGCGACGATCATTAAGGCTTCGAAGCGCCGTAAGACCCGGTCCGAGCGCCATTCCTTGGCGAAGTCGATCACGGCGCGGCGCAGATTGCCGTTGACGCCTTCCAAAATGGCCTCAAAGCGATCGGCCAGCGCTTGGGCGTCGGCGGCGCTTCCGGCGAAGCCCGTGAGGATCTTTCCGTTGTACAATCGCCGTATTTTTTTTGCGGTGTTTTTCATCACCGTTTTGTCCAAAGTCACCTGACCATCGCCCGCAATGGCGACCTTGCCGTTCCGTTTCACGCCCACGATTGTGGTGGCGTGCATCTTCACTTCCATGCAAATTTCTCCTGGCGAACACCCCTCTGGGCGTTCGATATTGGCGCATTGACAGTTCACCGGCTAACTGGTATAATCCTGTTTTAGAGATTGCGGAGTTTTTCACAATGTCCGGCGCCACTTCTCAAAACCTGTCTCACATCCCCGTTCTGGACCTGCCGACGACCCCGGCGGAGAAGGCGCGGTATGTGCGGGGGATGTTCGACGACATCGCGCATCGTTACGACCTTCTGAACACGGTTTTGTCCGCCGGCATTCACCATTCCTGGCGAACCTTCGCCACCCGATGCGCCGCGCTTCAGCCCGGCGACCGGGTTCTCGATCTGTGTACCGGCACCGGTGACTGGACCGTCCTGCTGCGGCGTGTCGTTGGCGACCGGGGCCAGGTTGTCGGTATCGATTTCTCCCTTCCCATGCTGCAAAGCGGTGTTCGTAAATTTGAAGAAGCCAAGGCGCAGTTCGCGCAGGGCGACGCCGTGCGGCTTCCTATTGCTTCGGGGATTTTTGACGCCGTGACGGTGGCGTTCGGAATTCGCAATGTTGCGGAGATCGATCGCGCATTCGTGGAGATCGCGCGGGTGCTGAAACCGGGCGGACGGGTGGTCTGTCTGGAGTTCGCGACTCCGCATCCCGGATTGTTCCAAAAGTTCTACTCCCTGCACTCGCGTTACGTGATGCCGCGCCTGGGCGGCGCCCTTAGCGGCCGTCCCGACGCTTATACATACTTACCGGAATCGGTAATCCGTTTCAAAACGCGCGAAGAACTTGCAAAGATCATGCGCGACGCGGGACTTAGCCCCGTACGGTATGTCGATTTGACCTTCGGTCTGGTCTGCGTCCATGTCGGACAAAAGCCGGACGCCGCGTGAGCGGACTCTCAGAAAGCACGGCGATGAGCGCACCCGCAACCAGCCCGCCTTCCACGGCGGAAGATCCCCTCAGCCAAAAGCCGGCCAGCGAGACGAGTTTCCTGGATCCGGTCCTGGATGATCTCGCGGCGGTTGAGATCCTTCTCAATGAAGAGATCCGGTCCGATGTGCGCGCCGCCTACGCAATCTCCGGCCATACGCTTTCCGCTGGCGGCAAGCGCCTGCGCCCCGCGCTGCTCGTGCTTTCGGCTCGCGCCGCGCAGCACTCTTTTCCCACACGCACGATTACGGCTTCGGCGTCCGCCGCCGAGCTCATTCATATGGCGTCGCTGATCCATGACGATGTCGTGGACAACGCCGTTGAGCGCCGCGGCCGTCCCACGGCGAACGCCGCCTATGGCAATCAGATCAGCGTTCTCGTGGGCGATTATCTTCTGGCGAAGAGCATCTATCTCGCGGCTCGCGAAGGCAACATCGATGTTATTCGGGTGTTCAGCAACGTTACCATCGGCCTGAGTGAGGGAGAAGTCCTTCAGATCACGGCGAAGGGTGATGTGGACACGACGGAAGAGACGTATCGCAAGATTATCGAGAAGAAGACGGCCGGCTTTATCGCGGGCTGCTGCGAGATCGGCGGCATGCTGGCCGAGGCTCCGGCGGCGTCCATTGGGGCGCTGGCGTCGTATGGCATGAACTGTGGCCTCGCTTTCCAGATCGCCGACGACTTGCTCGACTATACGGGTGACCCGAAAGTGACCGGCAAGGCGCTGGACGGCGACCTGCGCGAAGGCAATATGACCCTGCCGCTGATCCTCGCCGTGCGAGACGCGAGCGACGCCGAGCGCGCCCAATTGATGCTGACGCTG
>JAOQAA010000512.1 GCA_025963815.1 Capsulimonas sp. | reverse complement strand
ACTGTATTCCGTGAACCTGGACACAATGCGCTCCCGGCATTTGCTGTACAGCGATGGGGCCGTCTCATCGTATCTTACGAATTACAAGGGAACTGTCTATGGAGCGTTCCATCGCTTTCAGCATTTGACGCCTCTGCAGAAACCCGCTTACTCACAAATCGCGATTCGAAATGGCGTCATCCGCCGGCAGCGCAATCTCAGCAGCTCAAGCGTCTGTTACGGCCACAGTAAAACGAGCAATCGAGAAGCATACCTCAATCTTGCAGGAAACGTGCTGACGATCCGTGTCTGCGAATCAGGACGCCAAATAGCCGAGCATTACCGTTCTGTTGCCCCGAATCGCTAAACGACGCCTGAAAGTCTAATCGAATGCGTCGGCGAGCCAGGCGGGGAGCGGGGGATTTTCGTCCTGTTCGACAATGACGGTGGTGCCGCCGGGGCCGGTCAGCAGATAAAGGCGGTCGCTAGTTTCAAGCATCATCTTGAGGCCGTGTCCGAGTGTCGCTTTGGTGCTGAAGCCCCGGGCGAGTGTCGCCTTGGGCAGGTTCTCCATGGCGATCCCCGAGCCGTGATCCTCCACGCGTACACGCACGGTTCCGTTCTCTCCTACCAAAACCCAGGCCATGCCGCCGCCGCCGTGGACCATGGCGTTCATGGCTGCTTCGCTCGCGGCGGTGGCGATATCGCTTTGGCGGCTTTCGGTATGCCCGGCGGCGCGCGCCGCTTCCTGTGTCAGATTTCGCAGCTCACGCAGTCCCACACGCTCCGCGAGTGAAACGGGCTCCCCAAACGGGGTGAGAGATTCCGGGAGCTCCTCGGCGGCGCTGCAAAGGCGCAGCTTGCCTTCCGTGACGCTGGCGAGGACATCGCGCAGCAGTGTTTGCTGCCGCGCTTCACTGATCGAAAGCGCCCTGCGGGCTTCGGCCTCGGACACCGCGCTCATCGCCGCAACGATCAAGCTCACCATCATTTCAATCAAGGGAAGAACGTGCGCGTCGAAAGCGCTGGGGCGGGAGGAGTAGACCTTGAGGACGCCGATCGTTTGGCCCAAGAACTGAAGCGGCACGACGGCCATCGAGCGCAGTCCGACCTTCCGGCAGGCTTCGCGGTTGACTCGTGGGTCGGTCTCGCTGTCCTCGCACAAGAGAACGCGCCCTTCCGCGACGCAGCGCCCGGAGAGGCTGGTCAGCCGGCTAAGCCGCATCCCGATTTGATGGGCCGCGCTGCCGCTGGCTGAGCGATAGACCATCTCATCGCCGTCGGCCATTTCGACCACGGCGCCGTCCGCCTCCGACAGTTCCTGCGCCCGCCGTGTGACAATCGAAAGCACGGCGTCCAGCTCGCGCTCCGCATGCGCGATCTCGTGCTGCGTGGCGATCAATATCCCCTGGCGCCGTACGCTTTCACGCATCCGCTGGAGCGCGGCGATGTCGGCCTGAACTGCCATCGACTCTGAAGTTGTTTGCTTGCTCACACTTACCACGCAGTCTATTGTTGACGCAATGATTTTATCATACCATGGCGCTCTGAAATTTTTCCGAAGTATTTCGTTCCATTAAGAATCTCATTGTCGGCGGTTTTGCCGTGATTCTTTTGGAAAATCAAACGTAAAAATCCGAGAGTGGGTGGGCGATCCGATCTTGTTCGATGACGACGGTGGTGCCGGCGGCGCCTGTAAGCAGATAGATGCGGTCTACGCTTTGCAGGATCATCTTCATCCCTTGGCCGAGAGTTCCCGCCGTGGTGTATCCTTTTTCCAGAGTCGCCTTGGGCAGGTTCTCCATCGAGATCCCCGCTCCGTGATCCTCAACGCGCACCTGGATCCTGTCTTGGTTGGCGTACACACGCCCCTCGCCGCCGCCAGCGTGCACGATGGCGTTCATTCCGGCCTCGGAGGTCGCCGCCATCAGGCCGTTTTGCCGCTCGTCTGTGACCCCCAGCGCCTTCGCCGCTTCGACCGCCGCCTGACGCAGCTCCGCGAGGCCGGCTGCTCTCGTCAAGACCACCGCTGTGGATTGCGGCGCGAGCGTCTCCGGCAGCTCTTTGGCCTCAAAGCATAGTCGCAATCGCCCATCGGTCACGCTTGCCAGGACGTCACGCACAAAGGCGCGCTGCTGCTTCGCAGCCGCCTGGGCTTCGCGCGCCAGCTTGGCCTTAGCCTCCTCCAGACGCTTGCGCTCGCTAACATCGGCGATGGTGACGATGAGATATCGCGGCGTCCCGTCTTCATCCCGAGCCGCCGAGATGATGTCGTGGCCCCACACCACGCCGCCATCTTTGCGCATAAACCGATGCTCGACATTCACGTTCGCGATCTCCCCAGAGAGGAGGCGCGCGAGAGCGGCGCGCAGCAGAGGCAAATCGTCGGGGTGCGCGAGGTCTCGGACATGCATCTCCGTAATTTCCTCACAATGATATCCAAGGAACTCACAGGCGGCTTCGTTGACCAGCGCGTGCTTGCCGTCGACCGTCGCCAGCACCATCGGCATGGCGGCGGCGTCGAAAATATTCCGGAAGCGCTCCTCACTGCTCCGCAGGGAGTTTTCCGTGCGCCGGCGCTCGTCCACTTCTCGGCGGCCTTCGTCATACAGCAGGGCGCGGTCAAGCGCCTGGGCGCAGAGCTGAGCCACCGTGGTAAGAAATGCATGATCCTCCTCGGCCAGGATACGCCCTGGCGGGAAGCTCACCGTCAAAGCCCCCAGAGCGTGGCCTTCAACGATCAAGGGAAGATCTGTCCGCACGTCTTCGTCGTCGATATAACGGCTTGCGTGAGTGTCCGTATCACGCCCGCCGAGCGCCTCTTCGCCGTCGTTGGGTGTGATGGGCTCCGCGCCTTCGCCGGCGAACAGGGAGACGCAGACAGCATTGGCCCCCAGCGCCGCCAGACCTTCGGTGATGATGACTTCGGAGACTTGATCCACTGTATGGACGGCGCTCAGCGCCAGTGCGATCCGCTGAAGCGAGGCAAGACGCGCCGCGGCCCGCGACCCATCGCTCGCCGGCTCCGCCGAGAATGGTTTCCTCATGACATTATGCTTCATCGGCCCACATTGTGCGTCGCTGCGTTCCTGAAAAGGGCCGTCCTTTCACTTATTTTACCTGCA
>JAOQAA010000193.1 GCA_025963815.1 Capsulimonas sp. | reverse complement strand
AGACGGCCTTCGAAAGAATAGTTCTCCTTAACCCTTCCCGTCGCAGGAGGGGTGGCGCGAAGCGATGGGGTGGGTCACGCTAGGAAGGCCCCCGACCTGCTATACGATCCGCAGCTTCGGACGCCCGGCGGGCGCCGGCGCTGCGTGCTGCGACTCCTGGTGATCCATGGTCAGTGAGCTAAGAAGTTCGTGGATGATCCGGTCGATGCTGGACGATCCATCGACCATTTCGCCGATGCTCGCTTCGTTGGACCGGGTGATCTCGTTGATCGTCTCGGTCGCCGCCGCGAGTTCTTCGCTGGTTTCCAGCTGATGCTGGCTCGCGGCGGCGACGCCGGCGATGATCGTATCGACTTCCTTGGCCGCGCCGATGATCTGGGTCAGTGCGACTTCCGCCTGACGGGCGAGTTCCTTGCCCTTATCCACTTCCGTCTTGCCCTGCTGGATGGAGTTCAGAGCTTCCAAAGTATCCTGCTGGATCTTGGAGATGACGCTGGCGATCTCCTTGGTGGAGCGCGCGGTGTGCTCGGCCAGTTTGCGCACTTCGTCGGCGACGACTGCGAAGCCGCGGCCTTCGTCGCCGGCGCGGGCTGCTTCGATCGCGGCGTTCAGCGCCAGGAGGTTGGTCTGCTCGGCGATGGAGCTGATCACGCCGACGATTTCGCCGACGCGCTTGCTGCTGGCGCCCAGTTCGCTGACCTTCACTGCGGCGTCGCTGACGACATCGGCGATGGTGTTCATGCCATGGATCGTCTTGCCGACGACCGCGCCGCCATGCTCCGCCGTGGTCCCCGCGTTATTGGCGGTCTGCGCCGCCTGCGCGGCGCTCTGGCTGGTGGCCTTCAGCGACCGAACCATCTCATCGATCTGTTCCGCATTCCTGCGCGTCTGCTCCGTCTGATTGCGTGCGCCCTGCGAGATATTCTCCGCGCTCGCTGAGAACTGCATGCTCGCGGCCGCCGCCGTTTCCGCCAGCGACTGCGCCTGCTGGATGCGCCGCTTTTCTATCGTAATATCAGTCAGTGACCCCGCGACGCGCAGCGGCAATCCCTTGCTGTCGCGCATGGTGCAGCCGCGCGCTCGGTACCATCGATACCCCTGGCTCTTGGTCTTCAGCTGGTACTCCACATCGTAGGGGGTGCGGCCGGAATGGTCGGTGAGGTGGGCGACGAAAGCCTTGAGCACCCGGTCCTTGTCGTCGGCGTGCAGGAGGGACGCCCAGCTGTCGAGGACATTCGGGAAGTCTCGCTCGTCGTTGTAACCCAGCATCTTGCGGAACTGATCGGACCACCAGAATTCGTTCTTTGGGTTGACGGGATCGCCCGCGATGACCGACAGATCCCAGAGGCCGTCGCTGGAGGCGGAGTTCACCAGCTCAAAACGGGTCTGGAGCGTCTGCATCTCCAGCAGGCGCTGCTTCTCCTCGGTGATGTCCGTGAGCGAGCCGGCGACCCGCAGCGGCATGCCCTTCGCGTCCCGCATGGTGCATCCGCGGGCTCGATACCATCGGTAGCCCTGATTTTTGGTGAGCAGCTGATACTCGACATCGTAGGGGGTGCGACCGGTGTAGTCGGTCAAGTGCGCCCCGAAGGCTTTGAGCACCCAATCTTTGTCATCGGCGTGGAGGAGAGACGCCCAGCTATTGAGGACATTGGGGACGTCCTTTTCATCTTTGTAGCCAAGCAGCTTCCGGAACTGGTCCGACCACCAGAACTCGTTCTTAGGATTGATCGGATCGCCGGCAATCACGGACATGTCCCATAAACCGTCGTTGGAAGCCGAGTTCACCAGCTCAAAACGCGTTTGAAGCGTTTGCAGTCTGCGAAATCCGCCCGTCAAGTTGCTTAGCCAATTCATCCCGATATTTTCTCCTCAAAAACATTGCCGGCTACGCACGGAGGCGAACCGCCATTAACTTAAGAGAATTATTGGCGGGTGGCGGCGTTTTCTTCAGAAAATTTTCGCTTTTTTCACTTGACGATCAGCACGGGGCAATGCGCTCGATGGGCCACGCGATCGGAGACGCATCCGAATAGGAAGGCGCGAAGACTGCTCATCCCCCGGCTGCCGAGGACGATCAAGTCACAGCTTTCCTCATCGGCGAGACGTACGATTTCGATTTCGGGATACCCCGCCTCTTTGCGGCGGCAGCATGGGTGGTCGTGGCTCTCCGCGACATCGGCTGCGCTCCCGACAGCCGTTTCCTGGATCTGATCCACCACCGTATCGCTCACTCCGTAGAAGGACACAGGGCTGTAGGGATCGGCGTAAAGAGGGATTTGGAAGACATTGACGATCGTGAGACGGGCGGAGTACTTTTTGGCGACGATGGCGGCCACTTCCGCCGCCTTAAGCGCGCATTGGGATCCATCGGACCCGACCAGCACGTTTTGGAAGAGGGGATCGCAGGGAGCGCTGTGGTTTCCTCGGACGATCAGCACCGGACAATGCGCCTGGTGTGTCACTCCGTCCGAAACGCTGTCGAGCAGAAGCGTTTTGACGCCGCCCGCGCCGCGTCCGCCCAGGGCGATGAGGTCCGCTCCTACTTTCCTGGCGGTCTGTACGATCTTTTCCACGGGATGCCCGTGTTCCATGATTGTGTGACAGGGGACGCCGGCTTCTCCGGCGCGCTGAACGATGGCGGCGAGAACATCGTTCCCGTGCTTCTCGTTGATTTCCCGCCGAGCGTCACTGGGGTGCTCTCTTAAGAATGGAGCCGGGCAGACGTGGATGAGAGTAAGCTGTGCGCCGAACGTGCGCGCAAGCTCGACAGCGTTGATAGCGGCTCGGCAGGCGTATTTTGAGCCATCCGAAGCCAGAAGGATATGACGGAACATGGCATACCTCCCTTGCGGGCAGAGCTCGGAAGACCGCTCAGAGCACGGAGATCCGACGTGTCGCCTTGGCGAAGGCGACATGACTGATCCCATTATAAACGATGGATGACTGTCTGTCCAGAGATTGCTTGTAGAACGACTTGCGCCTTGTCTCGGACAGAATCCTGGTATCATAATAATAGCGGCGTCCTCCACAAGCGCCGTGGACTTTTCGTGTCCTCAGAAAGAAAATTCATGCCCGAATGCACGCTTTGTGACCTCAAGCGCGGCGTCGTCACCTCCAACGACTATTGGATCGCCGCGATCAATCAGAACCAGGCGACGCTTGGCCGGGTCTTTTTCGCCCTGCGTCGTCACGAAACCGATGTCGCCGCGCTTTCTCCCGAGGAGCGCGATGCGCTGTGGGAGATCGCGGGCCAGTTCAAGCGGGCGCTTGCGACGCTGTTTGCGCCCGATCATTTCAACTTCATGTTTCTGATGAACCAGGACGCCCATGTGCATATGCATATCTATCCAAGGTATGTAGCGGCGCGTGAGTTTTCCGAGCAAGTCTTCGCGGACAGCAACTTTGGCGGTCATTACGACCCTACCGAGACGCGCCCTCTGACCGAAGCGCAGCAGGAGACGCTGATCTCGTGCCTCCGCCGCACTCTCGCCATCGGCGACTAAAGGACGGTCCCAGGATAGGATCGCACATTTGAACGGCGTCGTTGCGCGCGTCGAAGCCACCTATATCGTCCTTGATGTCGGCGGAGTAGGGTACAAAGTCGCCGTCCCCGTCAGCGTTCTGACGGCGCTGCCGCCAATTGGCGAAAAAACGCTGCTCCACATCCACACCATCGTCCGTGAGGATGACATCGCCCTTTATGGCTTCGCCCAGCCCGGCGACCAGCGCGTCTTCGAACTCTTGATCGGCGTCACCGGCGTCGGCCCCAAAGTCGCCCTGTCCGTCCTTTCCGCCATGGACGCCGACACCCTCGCCCGCGCCATCGCCAACGAAGACACCAAGACCCTCATTCGCATTCCCGGCCTCGGTCTCAAAACCGCCCAGCGCTTGATCTTAGAACTCAAAGAAAAGATCAGTGCCATGGTCTGGGAGCGCAAGTCCGAGCGCATGACGGCGATCAGCCAGGCCCCGACCGAGCAGGACATCTTCGAGGATGTCGTCGAAGGCCTCGTCAACCTCGGCTACAACCGCAACGACGCCCGCAAGGCCGCCGACCGCGCCATGAAAGAGATCGTCGATAAGACCAACATGGGCGAGGCCCTGCGCGCCGCGCTGAATATTTTGACGGGGAGTGGGAAGTAGCGGCGTTGACAGTCGGGTTGGTTTTTGGTAATCTGAAGTCGTAATTGATTACTAGCAGCGTGCAATGAGGCCGGCGGTTAAAACCGCACCTAGAAAAGCACGATGTGCCCCTCCGGGCACTCCAGAAACTTTGCGATCACGTTCTCTGGAGTCGGCGGAGGCGGGCGCCCTCTGGGCACTCGTGCACTTCTAGCCGCGATTTTAATCGCCGGGAGATCTGAATGGTTTGGCAATCGTGATGCCTTTAGGATAGAGAATTATGACCGAACGGATGATCTCCTCAGACATGGCGGATGAAGACCGCGATGAATACTCTCTGCGGCCTCGGTGGCTGCGGGAGTTTATTGGGCAGGCGAAAATTAAAGAGAACCTGTCGATCTTTCTCCAGGCCGCGAAGGGCCGGGGGGAGGCGCTGGATCATGTGCTGCTCCATGGACCGCCCGGGCTGGGAAAGACGAGCCTTTCGCTGATCATCGCCAATGAGATGGGCGCGACGCTGCGGGCGACGTCCGGGCCGGCGATCGAGCGGCCGGGAGATCTGGTCGCGATCTTGACGAACCTGGAGCCGGGGAGCGTGCTTTTTGTCGATGAGATCCATCGGCTGTCGCGCACGGTGGAAGAAATTCTTTATTCGGCGATGGAGGATTACCAGGTCGATATCGTGATCGGTCAGGGGCCTTCGGCGCGGACGATGAAGCTGGATGTCAATCCGTTTACATTGGTCGGCGCGACGACGCGGGCTGGGCTTTTGACATCGCCGCTCCGAGATCGATTTGGGATCCAACAGAACTTTACATTCTATGAGACGGATGATCTGGTCGAAATCATCGTGCGCTCGGCGGCGATTTTGGGCGTGAGCCTGGATCTGACCGGGGCGGTGGAGCTGGCCAAACGATCGCGCGGCACGCCGCGTATCGCGAATAGACTTCTCAAGCGTGTGCGAGACTTCGCGCAGGTGCGCGCCGACGGCCATATCAGTAAGGAAGTGGCGGCGGCGGCGCTGTCTATGCTAGAAGTGGACGCGTTAGGACTCGACGAATTCGACCGCAAGCTGCTGCGCACGCTGATCGAGAAGTTCGGCGGCGGCCCGGTGGGCGTCGAGACGATCGCGGCGGCCATCAGCGAGGAGCGCGAGACGATCGAGGATGTTTATGAGCCCTATCTGATGCAGCACGGCTTTTTGCAGCGCACCCCGCGCGGCCGCATGGCGACCCGGGCGGCCTACGAACATTTGGGACTGACGCCGCCGCCGCGCGCTCCGATGCAGGGCGAATTGCTCTGAAATGATGCAAGGCGAACCGCTCTGGGGTATTCTAGACGGCAAAACTACGGCGTGAACGAACCATTACCCAGGCAATTCCATGACTTTTAATCCTCTTGACTTTGTTAATCCGCTGCAGGGAACCAATTCCCAGCATAATTTTTCCCGCGGCAACTCGCTGCCGCTGGTGGCAGCGCCATGGGGCATGACCCATTGGACCCTCCAGAATGCTGATGGCCGCTGGTTCTTCGATCCCAATACGCCTACGATCCATACGCTGCGCGCCACGCGCCAGCCGTCGCCGTGGATGGCGGATTACGGCGTGATCGGGATTATGGCGCAGACAGGGGATTTGATAGTCAACCCCGAAGCGCGCACGGTTTCTTACCGGCCGGAAGACCTTGCCGTGCATCCCGACTATCTGTCGGTGGTGCTGACGGAGGATGGGACGCGGATGGAGATGTCCGCCACGGAGCGCTGCGGGATCTTTCGCTTTACGTTCGCTGCCGGTCTTACGGGACGAGTGCTGATTGACGCGCCGCACAGCATTGAGATCCGTGCTGGCGAGAATTTGATCACGGGCAAATCGA
This sequence comes from Capsulimonas sp., assembly GCA_025963815.1. Lineage (GTDB taxonomy): Bacteria > Armatimonadota > Armatimonadia > Armatimonadales > Capsulimonadaceae > Capsulimonas. Next base: position 3,269 of record JAOQAA010000193.1, on the reverse strand, counting down.
GCACGAACCACGGCGGCGTCCCCGACAACTTCGCCTGTTACTTTGCCGCCCGTTTTGACCGTCCGTTCTCGAATGCTTACGCTACCCAGGCAGGATCTGTCGTCGCCGGCCAGACTGAGCTAGCGGGCGAGGCGATCGGTGCGGTCGCCGAATTCGACGCTTCCGCGCCGGTCGTGGTGATGAAGATCGGCACGTCGTTTATCAGCGCCGAGCAGGCGATCTGCAATCTCGACCAGGAGATCGGCGACAAGGATTTCGACGCCGTGCGCCAGCAGTTGTCCGCGACGTGGACTGATCTGCTGAGCCGGATCGAAGTCGAAGGCGGTACGACAGATCAGAACCGCACGTTCTACAGCTGTCTCTACCGAGCGCATCTCTATCCGCACATGATGCACGAGACCGACGCCGCCGGAGAAACCGTCCACTACAGCGCCTACACCGGTGAAGTGCTGCCGGGCGTGGCGTACACGGACAGCGGCTTCTGGGATACCTATCGGACACTCTTCCCATTGCTGTCGATTCTGCAGCCCGCGCGTTATGGCGAGATCCTGCAAGGGTTCGTCAACGCCTACAAAGAGGGCGGATGGCTTCCGCAGTGGCCGAGCCCCGGCTACCGGGCGGTCATGATCGGGACGCACATCGACGCTGTGATCGCCGATGCGTTCGTCAAGGGCGTCGCGGGCTTCGATCGGGAGACGGCGTATGAAGGTCTTCTGAAGGACGCCAATGTCCCCGGCGATCCGCACGATCTTTATGGCCGGGTCGGTTTGAACGACTATCTCGAACTGGGCTATGTCGCCGCCGGAACCGCGAACAAATCAGCCTCGCGCTCGCTCGATTATCACTACGACGACTTCTGTATCTCGCAGGTCGCGGGCATTTTGGGCCGCACGGCGGATCAGGAAATGCTGCGCGCACGGGCGGTCGGCTACAGCAAGCTGTATGACGCCGAATCGGGCTTCCTGCGTGGCCGCAACGCCGATGGGAGTTGGCCGGCGAACTTCAACCCGTACTCCTGGGGCGGCTCGTATGTCGAAGGCAGCGCGTGGCAGTCGACCTGGGCGGTTCCGCACGACCCCGCCGGTTTAATGGCCGTGATGGGCGGACAGGAAACGCTGGTTCGCAAGCTGGACCAGATGCTCTACCAGTCGCCGAAGTTCGAAGTCGGCTCGTACGGCCATGAGATTCACGAGATGAGCGAAATGGCCGCCGTGCAATTCGGTCAGTACGCGCAGAGCAATCAGCCCGTCCATCTTGCCCTGTTTCTGTACACTGTGGCGGGCAGCCCCACGCGCACCCAGTACTGGGTGCGACGGACCATGGATGTGCTGTATACGCCCGATGACTTCCCCGGCGACGAAGACAACGGCGAGATGGCCTCCTGGTACCTCTTCAACGCCCTTGGCTTTTACCCGCTCTGCCCTGGCCACCCGTCTTATGTCCTGAGCACGCCGCTCTTTCCGAAGGCGACCGTGACCCTCGAAGACGGCAAGAAGCTGGTCATCGAAGCTCCCGGCAACTCGTCCGAGAATCTCTATGTGAACGGCGTCACGCTGAACGGAGCGGAGCACACGCCGCTTTGGATCTCCCACGAAGCGATCGCCGCAGGCGGCTCGCTGCGGTTCGAGATGGCGTCCGCTCCGGCTCCGCGCATGGTCGCCCCGTCGGACCTTCCGTACTCGCTTTCGAGCTATCCCGTGATGTCGGCGCAGACCGATCCCTTCGCCCCGTCGCTGAAGATCAACTGCGGCTCGGACGACGCCAGCGGCGAGTTCGCCGCCGACTGCTATGTCACTGGCGGCAAAGCCGTGGGGGCGGACGGCGAGGAAATATTCGCGACGGAGCGTCGCGGGACGTTCCAGTACGCGCTGCCCATGCCGGCGCTGCCCGAAGGTCAGGCGTACACGGTTCGTCTGTATTGCGTACGCTCCAGCGCGCAGCCCCTCGACACACGGATCGGCGGAGCGAACGCCGAGACGCTGGGGCGGTCCGCCAAGGCCAGCGGCGAGGGCGTCGTCAAGGAACTGTCCGGCGTGCTTCCCACCGCCAGCGGCCTGATCCTAATCGATGTCTCCAATGGAGCGCTGAGCGCAATCGAGATCTTCTAAATGCTTTTTCTCCCCGGCTCCCTGGGCCGGGGGAGAAAAAGCACACGTTGATGGCGTTTTCATTCCCGATGCTGATTTTGTGATATAATAAAAGCTGTCGCCGCGCATACGCCGGCGGTTATTTTCGCGTCAATATTTGTTCACCGGGAGAACGTACGTGCCCAAAGATCATTTGAAAGAAGCCAAAGCGCTGGCGGAAGTTTCCAAGGCTATGACCGAGGAAGCAAAAACTCTTGCGAAAGAGGCCGAGTCGCTGACGAAGGAAGCGAAGTTCCTGACCCAAGAAGCCAGGAATTTAGCCGAAGCCGTGGACAGCATCCAGCAGAAATCATAATTCCTCCGCTCGCCCCAGCGTTGTTTGCGTCCGGCTGTCTCTTGTCCGCCGGGCGTTTTCTCCTAACATTTCCTCACTTGTTTCATCTCTCCCCCGCTTCAAACCAGGTATAATAAGAGGTCAATCGCGGCGCGCTTCGCGCCCGTACTCTTGTCCAAATCACTCTTTGGGAACCTGTCTCAGCTATGATCATCGTCAACGAAGTTTCTAAATCCTATGGCACGCGGACGCTGTTCGACAACGTCAGCGTCAAGTTTACGCCGGGGAACCGCTACGGCTTGACCGGCCCGAACGGCGCCGGTAAGTCCACCTTTATGAAGATCCTGTCGGGGGAGATCGAGCCCTCTAACCGTGGGACGATTTCCAAGCCGCAGCGGCTCGGCGTGCTCAAGCAGGACCAGTTCGAGTACGACGACGAGCGCATCATCGACACCGTCATGATGGGCAAGGCGTCGCTCTGGAACGCGCTCAAAGAGCGCAATGAGCTGTGCGAGGCCGAAGAGTTCACCGACGAAATGATGAACCGGCTCGGCGACTTGGAAACGATCATCGCCGATGAGAACGGCTATGAAGCGGAGGTCGAGGCCGCTGAGATCCTGCGCGGTATCGGTTTGGCCAACGAGCGCCACACGGACCCGATGAACACGCTGCCCAACGACTTCAAGTTCCGAGTGCTGCTCGCTCAGGCGCTGTTCGCCGGTCCCGACGCGCTGATGCTCGACGAACCGACCAACCACATGGACCTGGAGTCGATCCACTGGCTGGAGGACTTCCTCTACGAGTATAAGGGAACACTGCTGGTCATCTCGCACGACCGCCACTTCCTG
>JAOQAA010000482.1 GCA_025963815.1 Capsulimonas sp. | reverse complement strand
AGGCCGATGCATTTCTTGGACCAGCCGCAATTTTCGCCGTCCAGCACAACCGCTTTGTCCGCCGCGTTCCAGTGGGTCAGGTCTTTCGTCCAATACACCCAAACAGCGTCGGTGTATTCAAATCCCTCTAAGCCGATATGGTTCGTGAACAGGAACCAGGTGTGATTGGCCTTCTCATAATAGAGTGAGGTGTTTTCGATCTGCTCGTCGGGGGAAACGATTGGTTTAGGATCGACCGCCCATGGGCCGTTGAGATTTTTGGTGCGGGCCAGGCCGATGGTGCGATGGGTTCCGTGCTCATCATCAGAGGCGGCGCTGAAGAACATCAGATATTCCTTGCCCTTCCGGACGATATGTCCGGGGCTGGCCGTCACGCTGTAGAACGTGCCGGGAACGCACTGGAACGGAACGACGTTCGGCTGTTTGACCCACGGTCCCGCCGGCGACTTACCTTGGGCCTTCATCGTCTGGTAAGGAAACGCGGGAATCAAGTCCGGAGCCGGTGAGGTGTGCGGCGTGCCGAGGTAGAACATATGCCAGGTCTTACCGTCGAAGTAAGTCGTGCCGTACGACGCCGATGCGGAATCGGCTGCGCCCGGTTTCCCCAGATCCAGAACCGCGCCTTTCTTCGTCCAGTTCACCAGATCCTTACTGGTGGCGAGACTCGCCAGCCAGCCCGTTGGGCCGGCCCCATCATAGTTCATGTAATATGTCCCGCGATTTTCGTAGACCCACAGATCGCGCGCTCCAAGCAGATCGCACTGCGCCGGCCCATCGCCGTGCTTCAGCACGACGCCCTGATCAATGGCGTCCATGCGCAATGATGCGCTGGGGCGGCCGTCGGCATACTTCACAGTATCCGCAGAACTGGGGATCGCCGCCGTGAGCAGCAAGGCGGCGAGAGAAATCACGAACTTCATTGGTTTTATCCTGGATTGCATTTGGGTGCGTAGCGCGCTTCCCGCTTGTATTATAAATGCAAACAAGAATTAACGCAATGTCAGGAGTGGCCGATAACTTGTGAGCTTTGGTGTGAAGGATTTGGCAGGGGGAATTTAGTCTCAAAAAATCTCGAGCCTAATTGTGACTCCCCTCTCCCAGAATTGAGAGAGGGGCTGGGGGTGAGGGCCTGTCTTAACGCCGCAGGCCCGGCCCCAGTGGGGCGATGAGGAGGCGGTTGTCGATCAAGCGGACTTTGCCGAAGGTGGCGGCGACGGCGGCGAGGGCGCCGTTTTCGATGGTGTCGACTTCTTGAAGAGTCTCCGGATCCACCACCACGGCGTAGTCGACCTTGGCGCCGGGCTGTACTTCGATCGTCTGGCGCAGCCACGCGGCGAGCTGGTAGGCGTCCTGCACGCCCGTGTCGGCGATGGCCTGTGTGTCGGAAAGCGCGCTGGAAAGGACCGTGGCGGCTTTGCGCTGCTCGGGGGTGAGCCGGACGTTGCGGGAGCTGAGCGCCAGGCCATCGGCTTCGCGCACAGTAGGAACGCTGACAATCTCCGTGGGGATATCCAGGTCGGCGGCCATGCGCTTCACGAGCTGCAGCTGCTGCCAGTCTTTTTCGCCGAAGTAAGCGCGATCCGCGCCGGCGATGTTCAGAAGCTTGGCGACGATGGTGGAGACGCCGTTGAAATGGCCGGGGCGCGATGCGCCTTCGAGCCGTTCGGAGAGCGCGCGCACGACGACCACCGTATCAAACTCCTTGGGATACATCTCCTTAGGCGCCGGCATAAAGAGATAGTCCACCCCTTCGGCGGCGGCGTGCGCCGCGTCGCGCGCATCGTCGCGCGGGTATTTTTCAAAATCTTCGGGGTCGTTGAACTGGGATGGGTTCACAAAGAGCGTCGTGACGACGAGGTCGTTCTCTGCCCTCGCCCGGCGCATCAGCGTCAGGTGTCCCTCATGAAACGCGCCCATGGTCGGCACGAGACCGATGGTTTTGCCCTCGCGCATTGCCTGCCGCAGTGTTTGCCGCAGCGCGGCGATTTCCGTGATTGTTTCCATAGGAGCCCGTTCTAAGCGCTTTCTCCCGAATGCAGGAGAAAGGCGATCAATTCATGCCGTTTGGGATGGCCTTCAATCCATCGTTTGATCCGCCGCGCTTCCGCCAGCGTTTCTTCGCCGAGCTTATCCAGCCACATCTGCTCAATCGCTTCGGCGTGTTCTTTACGGCGAAGATCGGATTGCCAGACGTCTGAAAAGACGAAATGGATATCGTCATGCAGGTTGCGCGCCTTCAGCACTTCCCACTCGCCGCTGTCCAGCCAGATTCCGCCGCAGTGGCTGCAATGGTCTAGCGAGAACCCTACCCCATGCCCTACGCGATACGGCATCATAATGTAGCTGTCCTGAGGACACAATTTCCCCTTGATCACTTCGGGAACTGCCGGCGTCTCCGAATCCTCCGGTGTTCGCTCCGGCAGATTCTCGGGGTTCTCATGCCGCCAGTTCCAGTAACGTTCGGCGGAAAGCCACTGGCCGCCGCAGGCGCTGCACGCCTGGCTGATGAGGCCGCTGTCGAGGGGGTGGTCGGTGAGAAGAGTCTGTTTATCGACGGGACACTTCAGTGTGGGTTGTGGCATGGGTTTCTCCACCAGATTCGGCCCCCCCTGCCCCCCAATCCTGGGGGAAGAGGTTGTTGTAGGGTGTGTTTAGAAATGCCGACGCTTGCTCCCGGAAGTGAAACTCGGGCAAACGTCTCATTTGATCAAATCGCCCAACGCCTAACTCCTCCCCCAGGATTGGGGGGCAGGGGGCCGCTCTCTTATCGCTCGAACAGATACGCGTGCGACAGCACGTTGCCAGCGTCGTCGAGGTCGTAGACCAGCGGGATGCCCGTCGGGATGTTCAGCTCCAGGACTTGCTCCTTGGTGAGCTTGTCCAGGGACATGACGATGGAGCGCAGGGAGTTGCCGTGCGCAACCACCAGGACGTTCACGCCGGCCTTGAGGTCGGGGAGGATGTGCGCTTCGAAGTAAGGCAGCGTGCGTGCGGCGGTGTCCTTGAGGGATTCGCCCTTTTCTCCGGGCGGGGGAACGTCGTAGGAGCGGCGCCAGATCTTGACTTGCTCGTCGCCGTACTGCGCGGCCGTTTCGGCCTTGTTCAGGCCCTGGAGGTCGCCGTAGTGGCGCTCGTTGAGGGCTTCGTCGCGCTCGGTGGGCAGATCTTCGCTCTTGCCGGCGGCGGCGAGGGCGATCTTCGAGGTGTTGATCGCGCGCTGGAGGACAGAGGTGTAGACCTTATCGACGGGCAAGTCAGCCATATGCTCGCCGGCGATGCGGGCTTCTTCTTCGCCCTTGGGCGACAGCGGGACGTCGACCCACCCGGTAAAACGGTTCTCTAGGTTCCACTGCGATTCGCCGTGGCGCACCAGTATCAATTTCGGCATGTCTCAAGCTCCTTGGGTCACATGGTTCAAATGCTAGTATACCCGGTGCGCCTGAGACGGGGAAGGCAAATCGCGCCCGAGTGGCCGCCTTCGCTTTTGCGGAGCGGTCATTCGAGCGCGGATCTTTCGATGTCTGACTGCGAGCTACTGCAATCGGAGCTTACGGCGCCGCAAGCTCAATGCGGAGATTGCGAACATGCCGAGGACGATTGCGAACACGGAAGAGGGTTCGGGAACGGCGTTTGGGGCTTGGGAATAGAGCAAATCGGTGTCGACCGGATTCCCGGCGCCGTCGATCAGACTGATCCCTGTGCTGCCGAAGTCCTCAAAGTAGATGATGTCGATCTGGTAGAGACCGGCAGTGGTGAAGTCGATTGTTTGGAAACCGGTCGTGAAGGCGTGATCGCCGTCGAGGTTGACGACTTCCGTCCCATTGATGAACATTTGCGAACCGTCGTCGGAACCGATCCCTATTGTTTGCAACCCGGCTGTCGGCACGGCGTAGAAACCCTTGAATTCGATGATTTGTCCGGTCAGGTCGTTAGCGCCCACCGCCGGATTGCTCAAGCTCGCGGCGTCGCCGCCAAGAAACGTGGTGAGTGTGACGTCGTCGTTTTGACTGTAGTTGATCGTCGTCGCGGTGAATGTGGCGAGCGGGGCGTGAGTGCTGATGTAAGCCTGCGCATTCGCCAGATTGCCTGGGGCAATCCCGTTGCCATAGTAGAACCCTTGAAGCCCTGTGCCCGGCGTTGCGGGGACTGGCGCGGAGGGGCCGATGATGGTAATGGACGCATGGGCGGCGCCGGCGGCAGCCGTGCAGATCGTGAGAACAGTGAGAGTAGATCGCAGAGTACGGCTACGCATAATTTGTCTCCTTAGGTCATATGTCTGGTCGCACGAATTGCTATGCAATTTTCATGCCAAACTATATAGAGAGTGCAATTATTTTGTAATTAAAAATACTGTGCGAGTAAGCTTAATAATCGGTTTTAGGGGGCGCACAGCGCTTCTCACATCTTCTGTTCGATGTGAGAAACGCCGTGCAGTAAAGACAGGGCGGTGGTCCGAGGACCCTATTGCTTGACCTGCTTGCGCGCAAACTCGCCGATGACTGGAATCTCGTACCATTCGCCGCGGTTCGCCGCCAATCCGGCCAGGATACAGAAGACGATGTCAATCACGAAGACCACCGCCATCAGAGGCGGGAACATTGCTCCCGTGACTGCGTACAGGCACATGATCGCGATCTGAAAGAAGAGCGCCTGGAGCGCGTGGTACTCGGCGAACTCAGACTTCCCCTTCTTCACCAGATAGATGATCAGCGGCGCAATCCATTTTGTGACGAAGCCAAGCAGATACGCGAGCATGGCGCTGGTGCGGTCCTCGGACGTGATTAAATCGGTCGGTTGATCGTTCATGTGTTTCTCCTGTGAGACAAAAGGGACGCCTTACGCTTGCTGGCGTCGTCTGCATGGGATATGACACGGCGCTGAGGAATAAGTTGCATCCCTCAGGGAAATCTCCCCGCTTCCACATCTTCCCGGTAGGCGTTTAAGGCCCGCTCGATCTCGGAGCCGATCTGGGCGTACTGCTTGACGTGCTTGAACGCGGCGCGTTCGGGGCGCATGCCGAGCAGGTCGCTGGTGACGAGAACCTGGCCGTCGCAGCCCGGTCCGGCGCCGATCCCGATGGTGATGATACCCAGTTCTGCAGTGATGCGGGCGGCGAGTTCTTCCGGGATCAGCTCCAGGACGACGGCGAACGCTCCGGCTTCCTGTACGGCGCGGGCGTCGCGCAGGACCTGCTCGGCGCCTTCCACGGTTTTGCCCTGCTTTTGCAGGCCGATCTGGTTGACGCTCTGCGGCGTGAAGCCGATGTGGCCGACCACGGGAATGCCGGCGTCCACGATACGCCGGATCGTCGGCGCGATCGCTTCGCCGCCCTCCAGCTTCACCGCGTTCGCCCCGCCCTCCTGTAGTAAGCGTCCGGCGTTGCGCACGGCTTCGTCGGCGTTCACTTGATATGCGAGAAAGGGCATATCGCCAAGCACCATGGCGCGTGTGACGCCTTTGCGGACAGCCTTGATATGATGGAGCATCATCTCCATCGTGCCTGGAATGGTGGAATCGTAGCCGAGTTCCTCCATGACGAGGGAGTCGCCGACAAGGACGACATCGATCCCCGCGCGATCTACTAAGAGCGCTGTGGGATAATCGTAGGCCGTCAGCATGGTGATCTTTTCGCCCTTGCTCTTTTTGCGGGCGAGCGTGGGGACGGTGATGGGAGGGGTGGCAGTGCTCATATCGCCTCATCCCGGCGTCGTCCGCCGGGCCATTGTCGTTTAGGGAATTTCGTATTTTCTTCATTATACTCGTCTTGGCGGGAACATCTCGTTCGTGTGTGTCGTCAAGGCGAGTATCGGAGAGGGGGAACGGCAATGCGTACAATAGCACAGATCGCAATTCTGGCGGCCGCCGCGGTGCTGACGGCCGGTCATCCGAATACGGGTAAGACTACTTCCTCGCAGGAAGCTGGGAAGACGGCGACGGCGCAGTCGCATGTCACCAGCAGTGGTTCCTATGGAATGATCCTGGGAATCGACCAGACTTCTTATCGCATACCGGCGTCGCCGGTAACGAAGCCTCATATTCACGCGGTGATGTCGGTGTTCAACCACACCGGCGCGCCCATTAGTTTTATGGCCGGCGGCCAGCAGTACGAATGGCAGATCGTGGACGCCTCGGGGAATATCGTGTGGGACTACGCGAAGGGGCGTATGTTCCCGATGTTCATCATTAAGCGTACGCTGACCGAAAAGGGCCTGAGTTACAGCTACGATGTCCCGCTGCAGAATCAAGACGGTACGGCGCTCACGCCGGGCCGCTACACGCTGCGCGGCCGAGTGACGAACAAATTAGACCTGGCGGCGGAGATTGGGTTTGCTGTGACGCAGTAGGAGATGAGGGCTATCCGTTGACACGCCCCACCCTGCCCGGTTACAATAGACGCATGATCCAATCGCCTCCGCCGCAATCCGCCGCGCCGCCGCGTCTTCTCACGATCGCCATTGATGGACCGGCGGGCGCGGGCAAAAGCACCGTCGCGCGCCACCTCGCGCAGCGCCTCGGTTATACCTATATCGACACCGGCGCGATGTACCGGGCGGTGGCGTGGGCGGCTTTGGACCGGGGAACGCCGACGGACGATCCTGAAGCGGTTTCGGCGCTTGCCGAGCGGCTCGACATCCATCTGGAGCCGGGCGACTCGGATGACCGCGGCACACGCGTCTTTGTGGATGGCCGCGAGATTACCGACGAGATCCGCACCCCCGAAATCAGCAGTCTCACTTCCCCCCTCAGCGCCATCCCGGCGGTCCGCCATCGTTTGGTCGCCTTGCAGCAGCGCCTCGGCGCGCTCGGCGGGGTGGTGATGGAGGGACGGGACATCGGGACGGTCGTGCTTCCCGATGCCGACATCAAAGTTTTTCTGACCGCGACTTCCTATCGCCGGGCGGAGCGCCGCCGGGCGGAGCTTTCCGAGCGCGGTTTGGAGATGTCGTTCGAGGAGCTGCTGGAGCAGATCGAGGAGCGGGATCAGCGCGACGCCTCCCGGGATGTCAGCCCGATGGTGGCGGCTTCCGACGCCCATGTCCTCGACAGCGATCCTTATACGGCCGACGAAGTGGTCGAGCGTATCCTGGCGTGGCACGGCGAAGCGAGCGAGCGCCGATGAAGGTGAGGCCCGGCAGCGATCAGCTCAGCTGGCTGTATTATTTCACGCGTATCGTCGTCAAGATCGTCACGGCGATGCTGGGCGGCACGACGATTATCGGTCGTGAGAACATCCCCGCGTCCGGCCCGGTCATCCTGGCGCCGAACCACCGGGCGAACATCGACCCACCTTACCTCACCCTGCTCACTCCGCGCCAGCAGTTCTACATGGCCAAGGAAGAGCTATTTGCGAGCAAGAAGTTCGGAAACTTCATTCGCGGCCTGGGCGCTTTCCCCGTGAAGCGCGGCGAAGCCGACCGCGCCGCCCTCCGATTCGCCGCCGACCATCTGAAAGCCGGACGTATCCTCACCATCTTCCCCGAAGGCACTCGCTCCGAGGACGGTAAAACCCTGCTCCCCGCTGAAAAGGGCTTTGCGCTGCTCGCCAAACAAACCGGCGCGCCGATCATCCCTATCGCCGTCGAGGGAACCGAAATGGTCCTGCCCAGAGGCTCGTCCAAAATCCGCCGCCATCGGGTCACTTTGACCGTTGGCAAGCCCATCACCGCCAAGGAGATCATCGAGGCGCATCCCGAAGCCGGCAAAGATGTTCTGACTCTGATTGGTAAGGAAGTCATGGGCGAGATCGCGAAATTGATGGGCGACAAGCCGCCTACTGCTTAGAGTGATCATATTATGCCCGCCGGCTACTCCCCCAACCCCTTATCAGTAAAGCTGGGCCTCAAAGACGGAATGCGCACTCGTTTTATCAGCGCGCCCGCCGACTACCATTTGCTCCTGGGCGAACTGCCTCCCCCGCCGGACGCCGACGGTCCCTTAGACTTCATTCAGCTCTTCACCAAAGAACGCTTAGAGTTGGAGACGCAATTTCCCGTTCTGATGAAAGAATTGAAGCCAAACGGAATGCTGTGGATCAGTTGGCCGAAGAAGGCATCCAAGGTGGCGACGGATCTAAATGATGGCGTTGTCAGGGAAATCGGCTTGAGCTGCGGCCTTGTGGACGTCAAAGTGTGCGCGATTGATGAGGTTTGGTCGGGTCTGAAGTTCGTCTATCGGACCAAGGATCGCTGACAATCCCTAATTCGTAAAATTATTTCCCCTAGGGGTTGACTTTGGCCTCTCCAGGAATGTATACTACTCCTCGCCGCCCAGCCAAAGTCGCTGACGGTGACGAGGCAAAGACTGCTTCACTCGACGCACCTTCCCCAGTATCCAAAACAAGTTAAAAAAACTTTTCTCCAAGGGTTGACAAACAGCCTTCCGAGAATGTATACTACTCTTCGCCGCCCAGCCAAAGTCGCTGACGGCGAGAAGCGAAGACCGCTTCGATCGAACGATCTCCGATCCCATCTTTGGATGGAAATCGTGATGAACTTCGAAAAACCGATTTGAAAAGATTTCTGAAGAGGGGTTGACAATCGCTGCAAAGCGAGTGTATAATATCCCTCGTCAGTCAGCCGGAAGACGAGCTT
>JAOQAA010000477.1 GCA_025963815.1 Capsulimonas sp. | reverse complement strand
ACATCGTGACGGGCTTCGCCTGCACGCTCACCGCATCCGGCTCTCCCGTGACGTTCTATCTCGATGATGTGAAGTACAAATGATTTGAGCGACCGGCGGCGCAGTAGTCCACGACTGCGCCGCCGGCCTCTTGCATTTGTCCCGCGCTTAACTTATGGCGCGTAAACAGACAGCTCGTTGACGGTAAACCAGTTGTAGTGCCCGCCCGTGCTGGTGACGCGCAGGTAGCGCGCCGTCCTGGGAGTGAAGCGGATCGGAAGGGCGTTGTCGTGCATCGACGCAATGGTCTGCTCCGCCGTCGCCCGAGCGATCGTTTTCCAAGTACGCCCGTCCGTACTTGCCTCCAGCCGGTACCCCATGGGATAATCGCCCGGCGACTTTTCATTATCCAAAACCAATTTCGCGATGCGCTGTGGAGCAGCCATGTCGAGGGTGAACGAGTCGCCGGGTTGCAGAGCGCGGCCGGTGGTCCATTTCGTTTCCGGGTCGCCGTCGAAGGCGCCGAGAGCGTCAATCCCCGCCAGCACAGGATTGTCTTGGACATTGTCCGTCATCGTCCAGTTCTTGGACGGAAGGCCGGGCCGAGACATAGGGGCCTTCACTTCGAAATTGACGATATCGCTGCGCTGCGGGATCGCGAGACTATCGATCTGACTGGACAGATCCAGCACTGCCCCCTCGCGAACGAGAAACGGTTTCGGCAGCGCGAGAGGCTGCGAGTCGCCATTGGCCGCCACGGAGCGGATTTGGATGGTCTCCGGCCCGGCGTCGCCCAGCGGCCCCAGCGTATGGTAGAGCGTTTGCTGCGCCTTCGCATTGGAGCCGAAGGCCCGACGGACGGTCAATGTCAGCTTGCGCTTCGCGGGGACATAGTCCAGCCAGGCCCAAAATCGCGAAAAGTAGACCGGGAGATGCAGTTCACGCTGCCCCGTTGTCATACGCGGCGAGATGTAGAGACGCCTATTCGGGACATCGATCGAGGCGCCCGCCAAAGCATCCAGCACGAACCAGCTGGTCGGGGCGGTCATGTACGTGGGAAGTCCTCCCTGATGCCCATTCGGCGCATCGTACATCAGCGGCTCCGCCCATGGGTTGCTGTTCTCTTCCCAGGCGCAGAGGTAAATGCGCCGAATCGTTTCCATGCCGTCGTCAACATAGTTGCCGTAGATGGCCTCGCAGCCAAGAAACGGCTCGTGCTGCAATGAGAAGCAGGCCTGATATTTGTTCTGTCCATCGGGCGTGACCTGCATGGGCGGCATCGGAAAAAACGGCTTCTGATGGCGAGCGATCGTTTGTGAAAGGCTTTGGTGGACGATCTTGGGATCGAGCGTGCTTGGCAGCCCGGAAAGATGGGTCATCCAATCTCCCGCAAGGTTCGCGATAAAGCTGTCATCGACGCTTCTGCCGGTCGACGGCTGACGCCACTTCCGGAAATACGTCCCCGTCCAGAGGTTCTTCATGACGGACTTCTGGACGTTGGCCATCAGCTGATTGTACTGGGCCGCCTGTGCAGGGTCCGCCACCGCCGCCGCCGCGCGCAGCGCGCCCAGATAACAAGACGCCGTATAGATGAACGCGCCGTGCCGCATGGATTCGTAATCGTAGGTGCTGCCGCCCGTAGGGATGAGATCGTTTTCCGCGCCGTTCTTTTTCAGCCACGCCATCGCCTTGTGGATATGCGGCTTCGAACGCTGGAGAAAACCTCGATCGCCGGTCCAGCGATAAAGTTTCACCGCCTGGCTGACATAGCCGCACGAAAGATCGGGCCAATCGGTGACGCCATAGGTGACGTTTGGATTGTTGATCGCGAGATGTACGTTGCCATCGAAGTGCGTAATGCTTCCATCCGCCTGCTGGCAGGTGGCGTACTGTTCGAGCTCGGCGCGGTCCAGCTCTGGAAAAAACGCCGTCAGGAATGCGTGCGCCGCGATCCGCTGATCCATCGTGCCGAGCGCTCCGCCCATGCCATTCGGGCTTTCCAAAATGCTGAAGCGACCGTCCTTGGTGAGAATGGTGTTCGTGACCATCGGAAAGGCGCAGTTAATCAGCTTCAGCTTAAGCCAGAAGGGGATACTCGCCTGCATGACGGGAGTTTGCCAGGCGGTCGTTTCTCGCGAAAGCCGATCCCGGTTCTGATCGACGTAAGACGCCATGGAAAGATCGTCGCTCCACCAATTCTGCCAGTAGTGCCCAGTCTCGTCTGTCGTGACTTTCACATCGGCGTGAGCCAGATAAGCAGTCGCCTTGATGGGTTCAACCAGCGCTTCCTGTCCCTGAACGCGGAAGCCAAGGCCGGCAATACTCCAGTAGGTGTCGTAGACGTTGCCGAGATTCGTCAGCTTGATGTACTGGGCGGGCTTCGGGATCAAGCTGATCTGGCTCGCGCCGTTCATATCCTGATGATTGATCTCGGCCACGGTGGACCAGACGGCGCCGTCTCTTGACGACTCCACTTTCATCCCGCGCGCGTAGTCGCCGCCGCTGTTGATGTTCAAAATCGTTGGGACACGGACGCCGCCAAGATCGAGGACGATGTGATCGCCATTGTGCATCCCCTGTCCCGTTGACCACCGCTCGCCCCCGCCGCTATAGAGGTCAGGAATATGCGCCGGCGATGAGTCATAAGCGCCATTATAGATGCGGGCGGGGTTGACCATCCGCATATTCGGCATGGCCCAGACGACGTAGTAATGCAGTGTGCGCGTTGCGCCCGGCGCGAGCGTGACGGAGGCTGAGACTGCCCCTGCGGGCTCGGCGGCATTGCCGTCGGACGACGGCATTGCGCCACTTGCCGCAAAGCTCGACCAGAACGCAGGCGTCGTGGCGGCCGCATCCCAGGACGCGCAGGTCTGCGTCTGCACGCCAAGTTCCTGACGGACGCCGACATAATCTTTGCCAATCACGTTCTGATGTTTATCGGGATACGATTGCGATGACGTGTACTGAAGTCCAGTAAGACGGCCAATGCTGGCGACACGCTGGCTATTCCCGGCCAGATCGCTCCACTGGCTTCCCCCGCCGCCGCCCCACCCCAGCAGGTTGGGCCACGCCAGCGCAATCGTGGCGCGCACGGAGCGTTTCGTGGGATTCTTCAGAACGTAGTCAAGACAGGCGACCGGAATGCTCGAATCTTTTATGTCGTGCGGGATCAGCGGCGAAAAAGCGTTCAAGCGCACGTGGATCGGAAGCGCGGGATCGCTATAATCGATATGCGCATTTGGAAACCAGCCCTGCATCTTCGTGTGGGCGATGTTCTCTACGCCCGTATATTCCTGATCGCTTTTGAGCCGCAGCATTCGCGCGACTGGCTGCCCGCCTTCGGCCTGCACGCGAACTGCGGCGAAGGCGCCCTTCGCCCAGGAGTACGGCCGATCCCAGTTGTGCTGGCTGGTCAAGTTGCCAAACGAGCCGTCCGTCATCAGCTCGATCTTACCGACTCCGATCCCGCCAAGCGGAACGCCGGATTGCCATCGCTTGTCGCTAATTACGCCGGTCGTCGGATCGAACGAAACCGCCGATGCAGCCGCAATGCCGCTCACCGAGATTAGCGATAGCATCACTGCGCTGATGCAAAGAGAGAGTTTATTCATGAGGTCGACTTTCTGCGCTCACTCAAAAGAGTGCAAGGGAAATAACAGGTGAGGGATAGATAGCAATAGAAGCGAAAAACTCAGTAAATCATCGCGCTATTCAAGCGGTTTAACATGATGAAAGCGCTTACATTAACCTTAATGACCCTATTATAGTTCTCACGCGCATGGCTGTCAAGAGCCAAATTAGGAGAAGCATCCTTGCTCAACGCCGCCAGCACAGACGCTTCTCAATTTCCGTATTCATTGATCCAGAACTGAGTTTGGCGTGCAGGGCGTGAACGAACCGTCCATCTCCATCTCATGCTGGCGCCCCCACTCAATCATCGCCTCCACCACGGGACGCAGGCTCATGCCAAGCGGCGTCAGCGAATACTCCACCTTCGGTGGGACCTGCGCATAGACTTCGCGATGGATCAATCCATTCGCCTCCATCTGACGCAGTTCCTGGGTCAGCATCTTCGGCGTGACATTGCTGGAGATCACGCCGTTGATCGTGCGCTGAAGCTCTGAAAATCGCACGGTTCCGCCAAACAACTGTTCCAGGATAAAGATCTTCCAGCGTCCGCCCACGGCGGCCAGAGTCCGCTCTGCGGGACACCCCGTCAGCATCGTTTTCATAACGCTTCTCCCTCTTATAGTATCTTTTTGCATAGTATATCACATTAAAGTGCATTCTTCACAAGAAGACTATTATCGGCCATAACGATATTGAGAATGGGATTTGGAAAGGAAATTAACTGATGGAGAACATCTACAAAATAGGCGACGTCACTGTGACGCGTGTGCCGGAGTTGGCGTTAAACGCCTTTACGCCCGAGGTTCTTTATCCCGAATGGGACCCCGAGGTCGCGGTGCGGCGCTCCGGCTGGCAAACACCGGGCGCGATGGACACCGCCGGGGAGCACATGGCGCAAAGCGTCCACACATGGGTCGTCAAGACGCCGAACCACACGATCTTGATCGACACCGCGACGGGCAACGACAAGGACCGCCCGGCGGCGCCCGTTCTCGATCATCTGCATGAACCCTATCTGGAACGGCTTGCCGCAGCGGGCGTCACCCCCGAATCGGTCGACTACGTGCTGCTCACGCACATCCACGTGGACCACGTCGGCTGGAACACCCGTCTTGTCGATGGCCGCTGGGTCCCGACCTTTCCCAACGCCAAATTCGTGTTCTCCAAAATTGAGAACGACTACTTCGCCGGCCCGCCGCAGGACACCCGCCACTACGCCTCCCAAATCGGCTGCTATCGAGACAGCGTCGTTCCGATCATCGAATCGGGACAGGCGATCATGATCGAGCCTGGAGACACTATCGATGGCCTGACCTATCTCCCCTCGCCGGGACACAGCCTCGACCATATGTCCATTCGTCTCACATCACGCGGCGAGGAGGCGCTGTTCAGCGGCGACTTAATGCACCATCCGATCCAAGTCTACCAGCCACAATGGAACTCTGTGTTCTGCATGATCCAAGATCAGGCGCGGGCGTCGCGCCTCTGGGCGCTGGAGTACGCCGCCGACCGCAGCGTCCCCTTCTTCAGCTCGCACTTCGCCGATACTTCCGTGGGGCTAGTCACCCGCTCAAGCGAGGGCTTTGATTGGCGCTATATTTAAGCAAGGAGCAAACGATGACGAACACAGCGACGCAGCGATGCGCACACAAGATAGTAATTGAAGCAAAAGATTTCCTCATTCCCAGCGATACGCCGGGAATCGAACTGCGCATTCGAAACAAGCGCCTAGCCGCCACGGAGCCATTCGGCGCGGACCGGACCCTGCTTCTCATCCACGGCGCCACCTTCCCTTCGGAAAGCCTGTTTGACGTTCCCCTCGGCGGCGTCTCCTTTATGGACGACCTGGCAAAACACGGCTATGATGTCTACGCCCTCGACGTGCGCGGTTACGGCGGCTCGACGCGCCCCGCCGAAATGGATCAGCCCGCCGACCAAAACGCCCCCATCGTCCGCACCGAAACCGCCGTTCGGGACTTGGGCTCCGCCGTCGATCACCTTCTCAAGACACTCTATCTCTCTTCAATCAACCTACTCGGCATGTCCTGGGGCGGTACAGTCGCCGGCGCGTACACTTCCCAAAACAACGACAAAATCGCCAAGCTGATCTTAGTCGCCCCGCAATGGCTCAGCGCCACACCCGCCCCCATCGACAAAGGCGGCGCGCTCGGCGCATATCGTGTCATCCCCGTCCCGGAAATGAAAGAGCGCTGGCTTAGCGCCGCGCCCGAACACAAGCGCGCCGATCTTCTTCCCGAAGGCTGGTTCGAGCAGTGGGCGTCGGCGACCATCGCCACCGATCCCAGCAGCGCCGCGCAAGACACGCAGACTATCCGCGCGCCCAGCGGCGCCGTGCTGGATATCCGCAAGTATTGGACCGCCGGAAAGCCGTTCTACGATCCCGGCGAGATCACATCCCCCACCCTGCTCGTCCACGCCGAATGGGACATCGACGCGCCCATCGACATCACGCTTGAGTTCTTCAAAACGCTCACTGGGGCGCGATTTAAGCAATGGGTGGAAATTGGCGAAGGGACGCATATGGTCCTACTGGAAAAGAATCGGGGTCGGACGTTCTCGGCCATTCTGAACTTTCTCGAAGAGGAGGATGCGCCTGTATAATCACGCCCCAATTGACACTATCATCTCACTTTGGTATACTGAACCCATGATGCACGGCGGTCAGCAGCGCAGCGCGAATTGGTGGTGGCGGTCCCAGAATACCGGGGAACGTCCAAAGCCTTCGCACGCCGCATAAACCACCGCGCGCAAATTGTGAAATGAGAAGGGGCCGGGACGTTTCCACGAATGGAAATCTCCCGGCCCCTTTTCTTGTGA
>JAOQAA010000449.1 GCA_025963815.1 Capsulimonas sp. | reverse complement strand
CCGAGTTCACGCTGATGGAGCTTTACGCCGCCTACGCTGATCTGGACGATATGATGGAGCTGGTTGAGGGGATGTTCCGGTATATCTGCAAGGAGCTGCACGGCTGCGAACAGTTCTCGTACGGCGGTCACGAGATCGATCTGGCGCCGGCGTTTACCCGCCTGCCGATCCTGGAAGGCATCCGCAAGTACGCGGGCGTCGCGCCGGAAGAGCTGGAAACGCTGGAATCCGCACATGCTGTCCTTAAGCGGCTGGGGCTGCCGACCGAAAACGAGCCGACTGTCGGCGGAATTATCGAGAAGCTGCACGAGAAGTACACGCAGCCGACGCTGATTCAGCCGACCTTCATCACGGACTTTCCGCTGGAGACTTCTCCTCTGGCGAAGAAGCATCCGGAGAACCAGCGTTTGACCCGGCGCTTTGAGATCTACATCGCCGCCGCCGAGCTTGGTAACGCCTTCAGCGAAATCAACGATCCGATCGATCAGCGGGAGCGCTTTGTGCAGCAGATGAGCCTGCGCGCGGGCGGCGACGCTGAGGCGCATCCGATGGATGAAGATTTCCTGCGGGCGCTGGAGTACGGCATGCCTCCCACGGGAGGCTACGGCAGCGGCGTCGACCGCCTGGCGATCCTCCTCACCGGGGCGCCCAGCATTCGGGACGTCATTCTCTTTCCGCAGTTGAAGCCCGAAAAACATGCCTAGCAAGCATTGTATTCGCCCTTGCTTCTCCTCCGTGAGACGCAAGGGCAAAACAAGCAGCCGTAAATATTTTCTCAAACCCTCCCAACGCGCAGGAATTCTGATTGATCATCGCGAAACATAGGCTGACCCTGAATCGTCAAGCGGAAATCAGCCGTTACTGGTGAGACAAGTGTTCTTAGCGCTGCCTGTTATTCTTACGAATACCAGTGAGGGCATGGAGGACAGGGAGATGATGTCCGTTGAGCGTCGAATATTTGAAAGACATTCAGCCTTCGCCTCAATCGCCGATTGTGGGGGATGACAAGGCATCGGGGAATACGCGGTCTAAGCGCAGCACGCCAAAGTTCGGCTTTGCGTCGGCGGGCGGCGATATTCGTCCGCAGACTTCATCCGAAACCAGCCGTCGTTACAAGACACCCAGCAAGGTGTTGGCGAGTGTTCGCGACATCTTCATCAACCCCTTCGTCGGTTCGCTTCTTACCGTCGGCCTGCTTGGGCTTTGCACCTGGTGGATTCTGCGGCTCCGAGAGTTTATCCCCACGGGCAGTCCGCAAACGATTCTCTATCTTATTCCCGTCGCCATCGCTGCTGCGTTTCTGGGCGTTCGCGGCGGCGTCGCCGCTTCTTTCGCAGCTCTGCTTCTCACCCGCATCTATTTTTTCAACGACGGCCAGCATGGCTGGGCCCTAGTATCGCCGCCTAAGATGGCCGAGAGTGTGCAGTCGTTAACGCTGCTTCTCGGAATGCTTGCGATTGCTTCGGTGACCGGCCGGCTGCGCAAGATTTTAGGCTACCTCCATGCATCGCACCTTCGCCTTGAGGAGGTCAACGATCGGCTGGCGTCGGCCAATCAGCGTCTGATCGAGAGCGAAGAGCAGCGCCGTTCGTTTAACAGCGAAGTCCTGCTCGCAGTCACCGGCGGCAAATTGAACCTCGTGGATCGCGCCGAGATCCTGCCGCGCGATCTTGCCGAAGCCCAGCCAGTGCGTGTCCAATCCCTGCGAACGCCGCTGGACGCTTCCTGTCTGCGCCGTGACCTGCACCAAATTGCGATGGATCTCCATATGGACATCAATCGCACCGCCGACCTCCTCACAAGCGTCAGCGAGGCCGCTACCAACGCCATTAAGCACGGCGGCGGCGGCGGCGCACGCGTCTGGCTCGACGGCCCGATCGTCAGCGTCCTTATCGACGACAACGGAACCGGTATCGCCCCAGTCCACCTCGCCCGCGCCACACTAGAAAAAGGCTACTCCACCCGCATCTCCCTCGGCATGGGCTTCCACCTCATGCTCGAAGCCGCCGACAACCTCACATTCAGCACGAGCAGCGAGGGAACGTCCATCCTGCTGCAAATCTCCAGCAAGCCCAAAATCTCCGAAGAAGACGCCATCCTGGCCAAGTACATGCGCGTTTAGATTGTTTATTTGCCGATCGCCAAATAATGGCGCTTCTGAAGTTCTGCCTCCGCGCGGCGAAATGTACGGTCATTCAGACTGAAATAATTAGACGAATATCCGTAAACCAGTGTCCTCCCATTGCTCAGTGAGCCATGAAGGAGGTAGCTCCCTGACTGAACATGTTTCGTTTGGCGCAGGACGTGCAGTGACTTCCCATCAAACAGCATCAGCGCGGACGGAGCGCCAACACCCGAAGTCGAAAAGACCAGAGTATGCGGGTGTTTCGGCAGCCATATAAAACTACAAAATCTTTAGCAACAGAAACCGATAAGGCGCCTGTTGTTCCAGCGTCGATCATGAAGTCCGCGACGAACTGGTGATCCGGAGATGCGATGTGCGTCGCATGCTCGGGGGCCGCAGCTTCGACGAAGCGGCCATGCGCATCAGCGTTATGAGGTGTGAGCGACGCTAGTAAAACGAGGACTGCAATAAGGTTTTTCGCCGGGCAATTCATGGTTGCATTGTCTCCTGGAAGTGCTATTGGGCAGCATATGATCTCAGAAATGTGGTCAGTTAAAAA
>JAOQAA010000433.1 GCA_025963815.1 Capsulimonas sp. | reverse complement strand
TGGTCTCCGGCTGCATCAGAATGAGGGGAATGTTCTTGAGCGCCGAGACCGTCAGTCCCCTCTTCTCCCGGGCGAGTGGATGATCGGGATAGGTCACGGCGACATTCGCGTACTCAGCGAGTGTAACAGCCTGCATTCCCGGCCGCGCGCGAAACCCCATCACCACCGCCATATCGACGGCGTTCGTCATCACCATCTCCGCGACGCGCGCCGACGCCCCCGTATGCACGCTCATCTCCACACCCGGATGCTCCTCGCGAAACCGCCGTAGCAATGGGGGCAGCAGATATGTCGCCGCCGTGCTGCTCGCGCCAACGGACAGATGTCCCGACACGCCCTGCGCCACATCCCCCACCGCACGCTGCGCCTCATCCGCCAGACGCAGCATCTCGGCGGCATAGGGCAGCAAGGCCGCGCCTGCAGCCGTCAGCTCCACGCGACGCCCCAGCCGGTCCAAAAGACGCGTGCGCAGCTCCCGTTCCAGCGCCGCGATCTGGCGCGTCACAGCGGGCTGCGTCAGCGACAACTCCTCCGCCGCCCGCGTGAAGTTCTTCTCGGAAGCGATCTTCACGAACGCCTCCAGTTCCCGGAGCTCCATTCTCAATCCTAACTATGTGATTTTGTTATCGCTCACATAAATAACTTTCATTTGAATTATACCAATAAAAACAGTACAATAGAATCAATCGATTTCGGAAGATGGGGGGACGGCAAGGATGAGCGATTTTGGCGCAGTGGCGGCTCCGACGCGTTCGGCGAAAGAGCAGTTCGACAAACAAGCAGCGCATTACAACGCACAATGGAATACCTGGAGCGAAGAAACACTCTCCTGGATTCTCGCCCACTCCGGCTATCAGCCAACGGACAAAGTACTGGACATCGCCACCGGGACGGGCTTCACCGCCCTCGCCTTCGCGCCGCATGTCGCTGAAGTCATCGGCAGCGACGTATCGACGGGAATGCTGGATCAGGCCCGAAAGCAGGCTGAGGAGCGCGAGATCACGAATGCGACGTTTACGGAGGCGCCCGCCGAGGCCCTGCCCTTCCTCGACGCGACATTCGACATCGTCACCAGCCGCATCGCGCCGCATCACTTTCTGGATATCCAAAAGTTCGCCGCCGAAACAGCGCGAGTGCTGAAGCCCGGCGGCCGATTGGTCTTGGTGGACACCAGCGTTCCCGACGGCGACATCGAGGCCGCCGATTGGCAGAACGCCGTGGAGGTTCTGCGAGACCCGTCACATGTCCGCAACTACACACCCAGCGAGTGGCGCGCAATCTGGGAAGACGCGGGACTGACCGTCGAAACCATCGGGGACACCGGCGGCGGCATCACAATCCCATTGTCCGATTGGATCTTCAAAGCAGGCTGCACGCCAGAACAGGCGCAGCAGGTACGGGATCAGTTTGCAAACGCCCCAGCGAATGTGAAAGCGATCTATCAGATCGTGGAGCAAGCCAATGGTGAGACGGTGTTTACGTGGCGGCGGGTGGCCGTACGCGCGGTGAAGCCATAATCAACGATTTGTAGAACGCAGCGTTGAACCCGGGTATGAAACCCAGGGCGAGTAACCCGGGTTCCAGATTGGGCTCCATCTGCGCGCTACGCACATCACATCTTAAGTTCACGAGTATAATATCATCTGTACTGCCAAGCAGGAGGAATTTTCTATGGCGAAAACAATGTTCGAAAAGATCTGGGAGGCGCATGTCGTGCGCGAGGCGGAAGGTCAGACGCTGCTCTACATCGACCTGCACCTCGTCCACGAAGTGACGTCGCCCCAGGCGTTTGAAGGCCTGCGTCTGACGGGCCGCAAGGTGCGCCGCCCCGATCTGACGGTGGCGACCATGGACCACAACGTCCCCACCACGAGTCGTCTGCTGCCGATCGCCGACCCCATCTCGCGGCTACAAATGGACACGCTTTCCGAGAACTGCAAAGAGTTCGGCGTCACGCTCTACGACCTGCACAACAAGAAGCAGGGCATCGTCCATGTCATTGGACCCGAGCAGGGCCTGACCCAGCCTGGCATGACCATTGTCTGCGGCGACAGCCACACCAGCACGCACGGCGCATTCGGCTCGCTCGCGTTCGGCATCGGCACCAGTGAAGTCGAGCACGTGCTTGCGACCCAGACCTTGCCGCAGACGCGGCCGAAGACGATGGAGATCCGTGTCGACGGCACACTCGGACCTGGCGTCACCGCCAAGGACGTTATCCTGGCCATCATCGGCAAGATCGGCACCGACGGCGCCACGGGATACGCCGTGGAGTACACCGGCGAAGTCATCCGCAGCCTGTCCATGGAAGGCCGCATGACGATCTGTAATATGAGCATCGAAGCGGGCGCGCGCGCCGGTATGATCGCTCCGGATGCAAAGACGTTCGAATACGTCCAAGGCCGCCCGTTCGCGCCGCAGGGCGCCGACTGGGACGCCGCCATCGCCGAGTGGAGCGCGCTGCCGACCGACGAAGGCGCTGCCTTTGACACGCTCGTCACCCTGCACGCCGACGACATCGCGCCGTATGTCTCCTGGGGCACCAGCCCAGGCATGGTCGCTCCGATTACCGCCAATGTCCCCGCCCCCGAGGACATTGAGGATGAGGCCGACCGCAAGGCCACCGAGCGCGCCCTGGAGTACATGGGCTTGACTGCCCGTACCCCATTGACTGAGCTGATGCTGGACAAAGTCTTCATCGGCTCCTGTACCAACGGGCGCATCGAAGACCTGCGCGCCGCCGCCGCCGTCGCCAAGGGACACAAGGTCAGCGACCGCGTCCATGCGATGGTCGTTCCCGGCTCCTACATCGTGAAGATGCAGGCCGAGGCCGAGGGCCTGGACGTTGTCTTTAAAGAAGCCGGATTTGATTGGCGTGAGGCGGGATGCTCCATGTGTCTGGCGATGAACCCGGACATTCTTCAGCCGGGCGAACGCTGCGCCTCTACCTCGAACCGCAACTTCGAAGGACG
>JAOQAA010000330.1 GCA_025963815.1 Capsulimonas sp. | reverse complement strand
GGCGTAGTCGGCGAAGACATGAGCGCAGTCGCGCGATTCCCAGCCGCCGAAACGGTCTTCCGCCCACTGCGGAAGATCCCAGTGGAAGAGGGTCATCCAGGGCTGGATGTCCGCCGCGCGCAGCTCGTCGACAAGACGCTTGTAAAAATCCAATCCCTTGGGGTTGGGAACGCCGTTCGCCTCGGGGAAGATGCGCGACCACGAGACGGAAAAGCGATACGATTGCAGACCAAGTCGCTTCATCAGGGCGACATCTTCTGGATAGCGATGATAGTGTTCAGTCGCACAATCGCCGTTCTGATCGAAAGCTACCGCGCCTGGGCGATGGGAGAACGTATCCCAGACGCTCGGAGTGCGGCCGTCCTCACGGACAGCGCCCTCAACCTGATACGCAGCCGTGGCGGCGCCCCACAAAAAATCCTGAGGGTATGGGCAAAACAGCCGCGCCGTAGTCGATTCGGCGGTATGGTCAAGGTCCGTCACTCTAATAGTTTCCTTCAATCATGTTCACAAGCGAAGATTGCGGTGTCTTCACCGGCCCAACAGCTTTTGAAAAAGCGTTTTTTCTAAGCCTGTGAATATATTTTACCTTCGATCAGTCATAACATTGCTCCACACATCCGAGATTTTTATCATTTCTCATGAGAACCACTCACAGATAGGGCGCTGGCGCGGCGCGAACGCCCATCCTATTGCCCCACGGCCTGCTGCCGCGCCTTTTCCTGGGCGGCGGCCATCGCCGCCTGCTGCGCCTGCTGAATGCGCGCCCGCTCTTCGGGAGTCGGGGCGGCAGCGCTGGGACCAGTAGTATGCGTCCGTGTTGAATGAAGTGACTGGATTGTGCGATGGGTCGCCGACCGGAAACACATCGGCGCGTACAATAAACTGCCCATTATAGTCCGGAGATGGGAAGGATGGGCGGGAGAATACGCCCTCTTGCAAGGCCGCCCCTATTGGGGCGGCGGTCCGATAGATTCGCGAACGATCAACTCCACTGGAAAGATATCGCTTGCGGTCGGTTCGAGCGGCGGCGGCTGATTGTCGGAGCCGTCTCCTACTTGATGGAGCAGCAGCTGTACGGCGCGGGCCGCCATGTCACGAAAGGGCTGGCGCATTGTGGTCAGATGCGGCGTGGTCATCTTCGCCAGCATGAGATCGTCAAATCCCGCAATCGAAATATCTCTCGGGGCTTGGAGGCCACGCGCCGCGAGAACATCCAAAGCTCCGTACGCCACGCCATCGTTCGCGCAGAAGATCGCCGTCGGCAGCGGGCCGCCCCGGTCGAGCAGCGCCGTCATACGCTCTCGTCCGCTCTCGTCCGTGAAGTATCCCGGCAGGATCAGATCTTCATCCACGGGAAGTCCGGCGTCCATCAAAGCGCGCTGATAGCCTGCCAATCGCCGGCTCGCTCCAGGCTGGTCTAACTGGCCTGTAAAATGCGCGATTCGGCGATGGCCCAGCTCGATCATATACGTAACGATCTGATGCGCCCCCCCTTCGTCGTCCACTTCGAGATTATGGATTCCCGGCATCATCAGGCCGCCATGGATCGTCACAAACGATGTACGCCGGGAAAGCATTTCGGAAAACTCGGGGGTCAGATTCGGTCCTAGAAATATGATCCCATCCACGCGACCATCGCAGAAGTGCAGGATCTTCTCTTCCTCCAGCCGCCAGTTGGAAACGGAAAAGACGGTGGTGTTTTGTCCATGACTAACGCACTCGGCCAGTATTCCGTTCAGCACTTCGAGAAAATACAGATTGAGCGGGCCGTCGATGGTTGCAACAACGCCGATCGTATCCATTCTCCGCCGAGAAAGACCGCGTCCAATGGCGTTGGGGCGATAGTGCAGACGCTTCGCCGCTTCTTCAATCCGGATACGCGTGGCGTCGGAGACGCGGGTGGCCGACCGGGCGCCATTCAGCACCACGGACACGGTCATCGCGGCCACTCCCGCCTCTCGGGCCACGTCTTTTAATGTCGGTGCGTTGGTACGTCTCATGAGATAATATCTGCCGTCATCCTTTATTCATCAGTATCAGCAAATTCCTACGATCGCCAATCCCCAAAGATAAGCAACCGCATGCAATTCCATTCTAACGCATCCACCAATTAAAAACAACGTCTCCGGATCCGAGCCAGTCGCGAAACGTATCGTGAACTGTCTGGACGGCTTCTCATCTCAACCGCTGCGGTTCACCGCCGGGCGCATCGCGACGAGACCGAGGACCGCGATGCACTGAGATCCTGCATCGCCACGGTGTCAATAGTCGTAGCGCCGAACATCCCTATTCGGCCGGCATTCCAGACGCCAGCCGAATAGGGATGGGACAAATCACTGCTTGCCGCCCTGCTGGGCCGCCTGCTGGGCTTGCTGCTGGGCCGCCTGCTGGGCTTGCTGCTGATTTGCCATGCCTTGGGCGCGCATCTTTGCCGCCATGGCCTCGGCGGCCCCGGGAGGTGGAGGCGTTCCAAGCACGTCTTTGCGCTGCTGCGCTAGGTCATCCGTGCTCGGCCCACTCTTGCTGGAGCAGCCGCCAGCGAAAACGACCAAAGCAATCCCTGCTGCAAGGGAGACGATCCGAAAACTACTATTCATCTTCAATTCCTGTAACCGAAAGGCGGGCTTTCCCGCCTTTCGGATCTGTCGTGTGATTACGGGCGTGTGGCGTCCCACATGTTCGACAGCGCATGCCCGTTGGAGTCCCAGCCCGTCGGCGGCTGCGGGTTGGTCTGAATGGGACGCATGGACTTAACATGACCATCGACGAACAAGTAGTTCGACATGGTCTTGCCGCTGTGTTGGGTTGAATTGGACTCATTGATCCCTTTCGGGTATGCCGCTGTCGGATTGCCGCTCTGGCCCGGAGTTCCGTTATACCAGTCGGCAACGAACACGCCATTTCCACCGAATGCGGTCGTGTTGCCGATGGTGTTCCCAGTTATCTTCAGGAGGTCGGAGTTGTATTGTTCCGCGATCATAATGGTGTCCGCAGGACGGTTCATACGCGCGAGGGTAGGCGTACGGCCATTCGCGTAGGTCCAGCTGGTAATGCCAAAAACGCCCTGAAGCGCCGACTGCCAGCCATTTTCCAAGGTATACCCGACAGTGGCATTGGCGGCGTAGGAGGAGGCGACGCCAATGCTCCAGCCTGGGGATGGGGACACTACTTGTCCAGCGCCCGGATCGTCAGGGCAGGCGAAGACGCCGTTGGCCTTGATGTAGGGAACAATCGCACCCTGCCAGTGGTTTACCAGGCCGGAATTCCACTGGTTGCCATTGGTGTCGTCAATGGCAAAGGGGAATGCCTCATCATAGTCCTGGACATACTGCATGACGCCAAGGCCGATCTGCTTCATGTTGGAGGCGCACGAGATCTGGCGCGCCTTTTCACGAGCCTGTGCGAAGACCGGGAAGAGAATAGCGGCCAGTATTGCAATGATAGCAATGACAACTAGAAGCTCGATCAGCGTGAAGCCTTTGAGCTTGCTGCGAGAAATGAATGATGATCGGTTCATGGTCTTTACCTTCTCCTACGAACGTAGCTCCGAAAAAACCGGATACCGGATGATGAATTTCCGGAACGTGAAATCATTCTAACACCGAATTATCAGCGAGTCAAGGGTTTTTTTGAATTAAATTACCGTTAATTCAAAAATGAAATTATCGATAATTCATGTGAAATCCCCCTTGCTTTTGCCGCGAAGCAATAGTATAATGGTCCCACTATGAAGTTCACCGATGGAAACTGGATGATACGCGAAGGGGTCCGGACTTATCACCCGGCGCAGGCCTACGATATCGACACGACGGATACGTCCGTCACGGCTTACGCTCCGGCTCATAAGATCCGCCACCGAGGCGATACGCTGACAGGGCCTCTCATCACCGTGCGGCTTTCTTCGCCGATTGCCGACGTAATCCAAGTGCGATTAACGCACTACAGCGGCGAGTGTGAAGACGCTCTGCGCTTTCCCATCACGCTGGACGAAGGCGCGCAGGCGGCAGCGCGGAGCGACGATCAGTACGCCTCCCTCACCAGCGGCGCCTTGACGGCGCGGATCAATCGCACGGACTGGGCGCTCGACTTCCTCGCGGAGGATGGGCGGGTCATCACCAGCAGCGGAAATAAAGGCATTGGACTGGCGGAGGTCGAAGGCGAAGGCGCATACATCCACGAGCAGCTTTCGCTGGGCGTCGGCGAGTGCGTGTATGGCCTGGGCGAGCGTTTCACGTCGTTCGTCAAAAACGGCCAGGTCGTGGAGACCTGGAATAAAGACGGCGGCGCGGGCAGCGATCAAGCATATAAGAACGTGCCGTTCTATCTCACCAATCGCGGCTACGGCGTCTTTGTGAACCAGCCTGAAAATGTCTCGTTTGAGATCGGCTCCGAGAAAGTCGCCCGCGTCCAGTTCAGCGTCCCCGGCCAGTCGCTGGAATACTTCGTGATCTACGGTCCTAGCCCTAAGGAGATCCTGGAGAAGTACACCGCGCTGACGGGCCGCCCGGCGCTCCCGCCGGCGTGGTCGTTTGGGCTGTGGCTGACGACCTCCTTCACCACGAGCTACGACGAAGCGACCGTCACCAGTTTTATCCAGGGCATGGCCGACCGCGACATCCCCCTGCACGTCTTCCACTTCGACTGCTTCTGGATGCGCGAGTTCCACTGGTGCGACTTTGCGTGGGACACTCGCGTCTTCCCCGATCCCGCCGGGATGCTCGCGCGTCTCAAAGAACGCGGCCTGAAAATCTGCGTCTGGATCAACCCGTATATCGCCCAGCGCTCCCCGCTCTTCGCCGAAGGCAAGGCGGGCGGCTATCTGCTGAAGCGCGCGGACGGTTCGGTCTGGCAGACCGACCAGTGGCAGCCGGGGATGGGGATCGTGGACTTCACGAACCCGGACGCCTGCCGCTGGTTCCAGGACAAGCTGCGCGCGCTGCTGAACCAGGGTGTTGATTGCTTCAAGACCGACTTCGGCGAACGCATCCCGACCGATGTCGTCTACCACGACGGCTCCGATCCGTCGGCGATGCACAACTATTACGCTTATCTCTACAACAAAACCGTCTTTGAGCTGCTGCGCGAGGAGCGCGGCGACGGCGAGGCCGTTCTGTTCGCTCGCTCCGCCACGGCCGGCTGCCAGCAGTTCCCGGTCCACTGGGGCGGCGACTGCGCCTCCGATTTCGAAGCCATGGCCGCCAGCCTACGCGCCGGCCTGTCGCTGTGCCTTTCGGGCTTCGGCTTCTGGAGCCACGACATCGGCGGCTTCGAGGGAACGCCCCCCGCCGCTCTCTATAAGCGCTGGGTCGCCTTCGGCCTGCTTTCGCCGCATAGCCGCCTGCACGGCAGCTCGTCTTATCGGGTCCCGTGGGTCTACGACGACGAAGCCGTCGATGTGCTGCGCTTCTTCACCCAGCTCAAGTGCCGCCTGATGCCTTATCTCTTCGCCGCCGCCGTCGAAGCCCACAAAACCGGTGTCCCCATGATGCGGGCCATGGCCCTGGAGTTCCCCGGCGATTCGGCGTGCGACTATTTGGACCGCCAGTATCTCCTCGGCGGCTCACTCTTAGTCGCCCCGATCTTCTCCGAAAACGGCGCCGTCCAATACTACGTCCCCGAAGGCCGCTGGACCGACTTCCTCACCGGCCGCACAATCGACGGCCCGCGCTGGGTGCGCGAAGAGCACGGCTTCCAAAGCCTCCCCCTCCTCGTGCGCCCCAATGCCGTCCTCCCAATCGGCGCGGACGATACGCGGCCCGACTATGACTTCACGGCGAACGTCGAGTTCCAGGTGTATGCGCTGTCCGAAGGC
>JAOQAA010000322.1 GCA_025963815.1 Capsulimonas sp. | reverse complement strand
TTCGGAAGAGGCGCGGGAACTCACGGTGCTGTCGCACCGGCAGGGGCGCGTGCTCAGCGTCCATCAGAACCGCCGCTGGGACGGAGATTTCTTGACCGTTCGCCGGATCCTGGGCGCCGGGATGCTCGGGCGGATCGTCGAGTACGAATCCCATTTCGACCGGTTCCGCAATCAGCCCCGCGCCGGCGCCTGGCGGGAGGAGGCTCAGCCCGGCGCGGGGCTGCTCTACGACCTTGGTCCGCATTTGATCGATCAGGCCCTGGTGCTGTTCGGCCCACCGCAGCTTGTTTCCGCCGACATCCGAACACAGCGGGACGGAGGGAAGGCCGACGATTACTTCGACCTGACACTGCATTACGAAGATCATACGGCGCGCCTCAAAGCGGGGATGCTCGTGCGCGAACCCACCGCGCACTTCACGATCCACGGCTCCGAAGGCTCGTTCGTCAAGTACGGTCTGGACCCGCAGGAGGATGCGCTCAAGCGCGGACTGATCCCGAGCGAAACGCTGGGGTGGGGTGAGGAGCCGGAGGAGAGATGGGGCGTGCTGAACGCCCAGGTCAACGGTCTGCACGTGCGCGGCAAGATCGAGACGCTTCCCGGCAGCTACCCCGGCTACTACCAGAACGTCGCCGACGCCATCCAGGGCCGCGCGCCTCTGGAAGTCACCCCCGAAGCCGCGACTGCGACCATGCGCGTGATGGAGCTGGCGATCGAAAGCAGCCGCGAAAAAATGGCGCTCGCCTTTGAGGTGTGAGACGGCCCTCACCCTCGGTCCCTTCTGAAGAGCACAAAGAGGCTCCACTGCCCCCACTGGATTAGAATAGCCCCTCCGCCCCAATTCTGGGGGACCAGAGAAGACGCATTTATCCTCGTCAGGTCCCCCAGAATTGGGGCGGAGGGGCCATCCTAATCCCGAGGGCCTGGGGTGAGGGCGACTTCTATGCCGCCGGTGACTTGTGCAGGTGGGCCATTTTCCAGATGCCGTCTTGCTTTACGAACACGCGTGTTTCGTTGATCCGTGAGAACTCCGCCGGTCCTATCTCTGAGAGCGTCGTCTTTAGAAGCGTGTAACAGACGATCGCCGTATCGCCGTGAACCTGCACGCGGGGCGTCAGCATGTCCAGGCGTGAGGGACTGCCGTTGCCGCCGCCTCGGATGAGGTCAAGGTGGAAGTCCAGGCCGTCCACGCGGTACGGGGCGATGTACCATTCAAACGCCGACATATCCTCCGTACTGTGCATCCGATGCACTTCCGGGTCCGCTGTGTACATCGCGTGCAGCATCTTCTGAGTAATCGCCAGCACTTCGGCCTCCACCGCTTTATCTTCCGATATCATTGCGTTCTCCTTTTTAGGGGGCGATGATCAACCCGTGTGATTTTCCACGAAGGTCGATCATGAAGCCGACGAGCTGCCGCTGATTGTTGATTCCTGCGATGGATACCGGTCCCTGCGTTTCCGGGAGCTGTATTTTCTGATAAGTTCCATGGCTCCACCGATACCAGCGCGCCCATGTATTGATTTCCACATTGTTCCCAATCACGTCGTCACGGTCGTTAAGACCCAGGGCGGCGAAGTTGATTTGTGTTGTCGATTGCAGGAATGTATAAATCCCGTTTTTATATAAGTACGAACGCCTCGACTTGCCGCTGCTCCAGCAGCCGGCGATGTGTCCGAGATTATTGATGGAGATGCTGATCATACTGGCGGTCCCAAGTCCCGGCGGATCGATATTCTTATACTTGCCTTTTTGGAACAGGAGGGCATGGTTTTTGTTCTTCGCGTCAGAATAAATTCCGCCGATCTGGCCACCGTTGTTGATGCTCAAAACAAACGTGTGCGCCGCACCGGGGAAATCCAAAATATGAAATTTCTTGCCGTCGAAGAAGTACCCATGATTGCGACCTCCGCCGTAATACGAGCCGGCGATTTGTCCCCGGTCATTCCGGGACGCCCTGCTTCCACCCACGGGGATATCATTGGGAAAATCGATCGTCTTGTAAAATCCATAGGCGAATTGAAAGTAATGAGCCGCGCCACGCAAGTCAAAATAAGACCCCAGAACAACCCCGTCATTTCCGATGGCCCATAACGAAATCCTTCCGTCTGCGCTGGGGGCATCGATCTGGCTGAACTTGAGGGTGTTCTGCTCCGAGAGGATGGGAGTGGCCATTCCCAAGCAAAGCGCGGTGAGCGTGTAAGCCAAGCCCCTTGCGGTCATGGTCTCTTCTCCGCCGTCATTCGAACGCCATGCCTGGGCCGAAGCGTGATGATCGGCATTGTGGCGATGGGGTGACCGGGGACGAGGTGAAAGCGCCAGCGCTGGGCGAGGGTAGCGAGCGTGAGGATCAGCTCCATCCAGGCGAACTGCTCGCCGATGCACACGCGGGGGCCGCCGCCGAAGGGGTAGTAGGCGAATTTGGGGAGTGTCGATTCGAACTCGGGCGTCCAGCGGCTGGGATCGAAGCGTTCGGGATCGTCGTAAAATCGCGCGTCGTGGTGAGTGACGGATTGGGAGACCAGAACCACGGTTTCTTTGGGGATGGCGTATCCGTTGATCGTGCAGGGCGTAATGGCGCGCCGGCCGATGACCCACGCGGGCGGGTAGAGGCGCATGGATTCGGCGATGATTTTGCGTGTGTACGGCAGGTTTGAGAGATCGTCGACGCTGGGAACGCGGCCGTTCAGCGCGCCGGCCAGTTCGGCATGGAGCGTGGCTTCGATTTCGGGATGCTGGCTCAGCAGATACCAGGTCCAGGCAAGGGCGTTCGCCGTCGTTTCATGGCCGGCGAGGAAGATTGTCATGGCTTCGTCGCGGATCTGTTCGTCGGTCATCCGCGCGCCGTCTTCCTCCTCATCGCGGACGGCGAGCAGCATTGAGAGCAAGTCGCCCCGGTCGTCGTTCGTGCGCCTATGTTCGGCGATCATTCGATAAATCACGGCGTCCAAACGGGCGCGGGCGGCGTTGAACCGGCGCACCGGAGGCAGCGGCAGGCGGGCCAGGACGTCGGCAAAGGGAAGCATCAGGAGATGGAACATCTGGATCGCTTCATCCAGAGCGCCGCTGATTTCGTCGGCTTCGTTCTCGACATCCGCGCCGAATAGCGTCTTGCCGACGATCCCCAGCGTCAGGCGCATCATCTCCGTCGCGACATCGACCGTGGCGCCGTCTTGCCACCACTCGGATGCGCGCTCCGCTTCCGACGCCATCACGCGCCCATACTCCGCGATGCGCTGCCGATGAAACGCCGGCTGCATCATCCGTCGCTGGCGCAGATGGCGCGCGTCCTCGCTGGTCAGCAAGCCTTCTCCCAAAAGCCGCTTCGCTCGCTGTAAGCCCCGCCCCTTATGAAATTGCTTGGCGTTCGTCACCAAAATGTCGCGGATCAAATCTGGGTGATTGACCAGCGCCATGGGCTGCGGGCCGATCTGGAACGAGACGACATCGCCGTAATCGCGCGCCAGCATCCTGAGGAAATCGATGGGATCTTTTCGGAAGCGGCGGGCGCTGCCGAGCAGGAGTGTAGACTTGGGGCCGGGCGGAAGCGTGGTCATTGGAGATTCCTGGCGCTGAGAATGTGACGTATGCATATTATGCACGAAGTCCGCGTGCGTTATTCGCCTTGAAGTTTAATTTTCGCCTCCAATGCGCACAATAAGAAAGTAAGAAGCGGCGGATCTTCATCGCCACAGTAAGATTCACAACGAGAGAAAGACGCAGGATTCTATGACGACGGATCAGATTACCAAGCAGTTCCTCGATGCGCTCTTTCGACTCGAGTCGCGCCGGGATATCGAGACGATCTCCGCGCTCTTTGCAGAGCAGAGTGAGATCGGCAATATCCTCGCCGCCGAAAAGTATGTCGGCCCTGCCGGAGCGCACGAGTTCTGGACCCTCTACCGTGGAGTATTCAGCGACGTTCACTCCAACTTCCGCAACGTGATCGCCTGCGAAAACCGCGCGGCGCTGGAATGGACCACTGCCGGGCGTACTCCGGAAGGGGCTCCTGTCACCTACAGCGGTGTGAGCATCCTGGAAACGAACGATCAGCAGATCACACGCTTCCAGGCGTATTTCGACCCCAGCAATCTGGGGCGGCAAATGGAAGCCGCCCCCACCCAGGAAATAAGAAAGGCGACAGCCATGCCTGATATCGATCCCACACAGCCGGTTGAACCGGTCATCACCGAAGACCCCACGAGCGACGGAGTGGTCGGCGGCGTTTATACGCCCCACGACACCACCCCGTTTGACGGCGCGACGATCCCCGGCGAGCACGAACCGGTGGACGCCGACACCACGACCAACACCTACGAACCCGTCGCCTCCAGTTACGGCAACCAGAGCAATGTCACTCCGCGTCCCGATGTGTACGACGACGTGGTCCCAGGCAATTTAGACGAAAGTACGGAGAAGGAAAGCGACTTCGAATACGACACGGAAGAGGTGAAGGCGTCGGTGTAGGGTAGGAATCGTGAGTCTAAAACCCACGCATATCCCCGGTTATAAAAACCGGGTCTGGGAAGCCTTCGGCTAAGCGTCCGTCCCGGACGCACAAATTATGGGTTGTCGATGATCCATCATTTGTTTGTCCGGCACGGACAATTAGTCGCGAAGCGACTTCACAGACCCGGATTTCATATCCGGGGTAAGTCTAGGCCTCCTCACTTCCCACTTCCAAACTCCACCTCATTCGCCCAGTGCGTCATCCAGTCATTGTGGAACGCCAAAAAGTTGATCTTGGACACGCTGCGCCCCGTCGCCAATTCGTACGACGGGGCGCCGTTGTCGTTGACGCGGAACGTGAATTTGATGGTTTGATGGGCATCGATACGCTTACGGACCAATGGAATCTCGGACCAGGGGAGGGCGAGTTCGACGATCCGCGTGTTGCCCTCGCGTGTCATGGAGAGCTTAGCGGTGTCGACAGGACCGCCGTCAATCCTGGATTTTGGCTGCCTTGGGTAGAAGTGCTTGCGCGGGACGCCGGGAGCGAACAGGCGCCAGACCTCGGTCCCGCCTCCGTAGGCGGGCGCTACGGCATTGAGGGCGTACTCATAATCCGTGTCCCAGTAGGCGATGAAGCCCGGCATGGTTCCCCTGGGGCTCGCCGCCCACGGTTTCTTATTCTCATCGATCACATTGAACGCGATCTGTACGTTGTCCGTGCCGCTGCCCGACGGCAGCGCGGGGTTCTTGCGATAGGAGAACCGGCGCACGCCGGCGGGCCATGCCAGCGGCGTTGTCTTGGCCTTGTCGGCGTAAGAGACGGCGGGATAGAAATATTCGTCGTCATTGCGCTGGGCGAATCGAATGTTGCCGTCGTAGGGCGTGGTGTCGGCGATCTTCGCGGCGAAGTAGAAGTATCGGTCGTCATAGGCGAGGTAGCCGGCCGTCTGGCCGCTCGCGGCGGTGTCATCGAACTTTTGAAATGGCAGCCAGGCTTTTTCCGTGAGACTGGCGGCGATCCCGCCGCCGGTCAGGATTTGCGGTGGGACGCCCGTCCAATCGTCCAGCTTACCGTCGATCTGGACTGTGCGGCGCGGGAGATAATTCACATGCAGTGTCTCATCGTGTGTCGTGGAGCCATCAGGGCCCGCATGGAACGCCGCCGTCATGGGATACGCGTTGCTCGGGCTCTCCGTTCCGGAAACATCCAATAAGACTTCACGTGTTTCATTCGCCGCCAGCCGAAGTGAGGGCGGTGCGACGACCGTCAGATCCCCGAGCTTGACTTGCAGAGAGCCAACGATGGCCCGATTTAAGATATTGGTGATCTTGAGACGCAGTTTGGGATGCGTGGCGATCGGCGCGGTGAGATCGTGCGCGATGATCTCAACCGGCTCATATCCCAGAATGTGCGCGGACTTCAGCGCCGCCGTCAGGCGCGTGAAAGAGTCGGACGTCCCGTTTGTTCGCAGAAAGTAGCCGAGGGCGTTGAGCGGCACGGTGAACGAGCCGGGCTGGTGGGGAACGGGATTGCCGTAGAAGTCAAATAGCTGAAACTCGCCGCGCGGATCGGCGATGGCCATGGTTCCGTTGAGCAAGGGAGGAGGCTCGGGAGCGGCGGAATGAAGCGCGGAGACATCCTCCTGTCCATGCACGGTGCGAAACAGCAGCTGGTTTCGGTCATAAAGCCCCCCGAGGTCGCCGCCGACGACGATTGTTCCATCCTCGGGATTAGGATGATTGTCTTTGGGCAGACCGTCGAACACAAACACCCACGGTAAACCGTTGGGAAAGAGAATTTTATCAAACGGGCGCTGTCCTAAAAATGTCTGCACGGCGGCCACGGCCGCCGCCGGCGGCCACGCCTGCACGATGTGAAGCGGGGCGCCCGCGCTGTCCTTCAAGTTGGCGTTCTCGAAGACGTTGCCGCGCCAGATCCCGTTGGTCCGCTGCTGTCCCTGGGCGCGCATCGACGCCGCCAGCAGCGCCAGACGATCTTCGGAGTTCGCCATCCAGCTTTCTGTATCCCACACCTGCACCGGCCCATAGGGCGACTTGCGGTCCCGCCACGCGGGGATCAAGGCCGGAACGCCGGCGAGCGGCTGGTAGTGAATGCTGACAAAGTCGAGATGGGGAAGAAACGTATCTTTGCCGTCGGCGAAGAACTTATCGAGGGCGTTGCTGGACGAGCACGCGCCGCCGACACGGACCCGGGCGCCTGTTTTTCGCGCATCTTCCACACCCGCCGCCATGCGGGTGTACATCTCCCGGTAACGGATGCTGTCCGCGCCCCATCCGGAGATCGAGATCCCCTCCCACGGTTCGTTCCAAAGCTCCAATGCATTGACGGGGCCTTTGGGAAATCCAAAC
This sequence comes from Capsulimonas sp., assembly GCA_025963815.1. GTDB lineage: Bacteria > Armatimonadota > Armatimonadia > Armatimonadales > Capsulimonadaceae > Capsulimonas. The sequence continues at coordinate 461 of JAOQAA010000322.1, read as the reverse complement.
TCGCTCGCGACTTTCGTACACCACAGTTGAAAGTCGGGATCGCTGGAGGGCAGCCAGGCGTAATCGCCCTTGGTCCCGTACATCACATCGTCGGCGTCGAGAAACAATCGCAGATGGTCCAGCGGGATCGGCGTTAGCCCCGGCGCCGCGCCCACGGTCAGCATCACGGTGATATTATTGTCTTGCATTAGCTGCAATCGGTCTTTGAGTTCCTGATACTGCTTGGCGAAGTTGGGTGACGTGGTGGGGACATACCCGACCTCCATGCGCGCCGCTTTCACGCCCAGGCGTTTGAACAGACCGATACTTTGCTCGTTGATGTCGCGGGGCCAGGGGATGTCGAGCGAATTGGCCGGCGCCTCCACACGCTCCGAAGACGCGGGCAGCGACCGGACCACCGACGCCGCGAAGGCGCGTCCCGCCGCGCCCATGTCCAGCATCAGCGCGTACCCTCCGAAGGT
>JAOQAA010000319.1 GCA_025963815.1 Capsulimonas sp. | reverse complement strand
TCTTGATAGCGCGATCTACCCAGACACGAGCTTCATCGGTCTTGCCGATCCGGGCTTGCCGCCGCGCTTCTCGCAGGTTCGCGCTGATATTGGCGTTTGTTTGGACATCCGGACTGCATCCCGTCAGTGCGAGGGCGGCGAGGACGGCGGACACGAATGTGAATCGTTTGGTGTTCATGTGAGTTCCGTTTCACTGGATGCGCTGACCGCGGCGGCCGATTCGGTGAGAGCGAGGAACACATCCTCCAGACGCCCCAGCGCCGAATCATTTGTCAGCTCAGCGGGACTGCCTAGCGCCACAAGCTTGCCGCGATGGAAGACCCCCACACGGTCGCAAATTTCGGCCGCCACCTCCAGCGTGTGCGTGGAGAGAAAGACGGCGACGCCGCGCTCGCGGCACAAATTCCGCAGAATGTCCTTCAGGCGGCGGATGCTGCTGGGATCGAGACCGACGGTGGGCTCGTCCAAAAACAGCGCTTTCGGCTCATGCAGCAGCGCGGAGGCCATTGCCATCTTCTGCCGCATGCCGCGCGAAAAGCTGCCGATCAGCTGGTCGCCCTTACCGGCCAGGTCCATCATGATCAAAAGCCGATCGATCTCCTCGGCGCGCGCCCGTCCCGGCGGCATCCCATAAAGATCGGCGATAAAGTCCAAAAACTCGCGTCCGGTCAGCTTCTCATAAAGAAACGGATTGTCCGGGATATACCCGATCTGCTGCTTCGCCTCACGCGACTGCTTTTGCAGATCGTACCCCGCCACGCGCGCCGAGCCGCTCGTGGGCGACAGCAGCCCCACCAGCATCTTGATCGTCGTCGTTTTTCCCGCGCCGTTCGGCCCCAGAAACCCGAACAGTTCCCCGGCCGGCACGGACAGCGTCAGCGCATCTACTGCGCGCACGCCGCCCTCATAAGTTTTCGTCAGACCCACGGCCTCGATCAATCGTTTTCTCCAGGTTTCTCAATCTTCGCCTATTATAGCATAAGGGCACACACAAAAATCGGGGGGGAGACTTTCGTCTCCCCCCCGGTTTTTTTGGGTTTGCCTGCGGCTTGCGATCGATGATTGCCTGAATACGACGAAAGACGAGATCGTCAGTCGGCGAACTGGGCTTCGTACGGGATCAGTCCGAGACGGGTTGCGCGGCGGAACGCCTGCACCCGGTTGCTGACGTGCAGTTTATCATAGACATTCGCCAGGTGGAAATCCACCGTGCGCTTGCTGACAAAGAGAGCATCCGCGACTTCCCGACTTGATTTCCCCTGGATCACGTGTGTTAGTACTTCAATCTCGCGCTTGGTCAACTTGACGTTCTGTTGATCGTCACCGACTACCGGGGATTGCTGGGCTAAAACGGCGTTCGTGGGGACAGACATAGCTGCCATAGAACTCGCTCCTTTCGCTTGCCGCCTCCGGTATTCATTATGGCGATGCCCCGAAAAATCTTTACCTGTAAATTTACCGGGCATCGTGGTATGATAGGGCGCTCTTGAGATTGATCTGGAATTAACGCACGTGAACGCGTGTAATCTGGCTCACGCTGATCTCCGCGCCGGCGTCCGCCGAGGCCGCCGCCACTACCCAGTAATCGCCGGTCGTGAACGTTCCCGAGGGGGTAAAGGTGCGCACGGCCGCGCCCAAGCTGGTGTTCTGAACGATCGGCGCCGAGCTGTCCGTCGGATACTCGTTGTAAATGAACACCGCGTACGAATCCGCGCCGTTCACACCCTGCCAGCTTACCGTCAATGGGTTGTTGATCGTGCTTCCCTGGATCGGCTGCGTGAGGATCATCTGGCTGAGCGGCACGACCGTGGCCGAGCTGGACAGTCCTGTCTCGGTGCTGTCCGTGTTGACGGCGCTGAGGGCGAATTTGTACGACTGGTCGGCGAAGTACGACGGGGAGAGGTCCGTGAAGCTGTTCGCCAGCGGGTCCTGAAGGAAGTCGTAGGCCGTGAGCGCCGCGTTGCCGTCGCCCCGGTAGACACGGAAGCCCGACAGGCTGTTGCGCGCATTCTCATTGAAGAACAGATCCACCGAGATGGCGTAGCTGCCAAAGCCCGCCAGATGGCTCTCTGTGCGCAGCGATTTGATCTGGAGCGCCGGATGCAGGCTGGAGACCGCCTGCGCGTAAGCCGGGTTCAGGGCGCGCCGGATCTTCTCATAAACGCCGCCAGTGGATTTGGCGTGCGCCTCGGCGCCGCTGCGGACGCTCGGGGTCAGAACGCTGGAGGGCTGCGTGAAAGACTGCGCGGACAAGAGCTGCGGCGTCAGCGTGCTTTGATTGGTCGACTGCTGCAGCGTGAAGTTCTGCGTGACATTGGTCTGACCCACGGTGAGTGGTCCCATGCCCCGTACGATGTTCTGGAACCCGAGCAGCGACGCCGCGACGTTGTAATTGGGGTTTGTCTTCGGAACGTTACGAATCTGGTAGTTGCCGTTGGTGTCCGTGAAGGCGACCAGGGACTGAACGTCGCCGTTGCTGGTGGGCGCCGTGACCGGAACCGCGACGAAAACGCGCGCGTCGCGCAGCGATCGGCCGAAGCTGTCCGCCACCGATCCGGAGATCGTGAACTGCTGGCTCGTCGGGGAAACCTGAACGATGGCGTTCGATGTGGTCGTGTCCTGGGTGGTCAGCACCTGGGTGCTTCCGGTGTAGGAAACGCCGTCCACGGTCGTGCGCGCGGAGATGCGATGGACGCCGCGCGCGAGATCCGTAATCTGGAAGCCGCCCTGGGAAAGCGTCGTCGCCTGGCCGCCGCTGTCGAAGGTGACGGTCGCGCCGGGGATCGGCCCGCCGTCCGTGCCGACGACTTTGCCGATCAGGACGCTCGTGTGAGGATCCGAGCCGCCGCCCGGAAAGCCGTCGTCCGAACCGCCGCCTCCGCCGCATCCGGCCAAAAGCACGGTCGCAGCGCCGAGAACCATCAGTCGTGAGTGGTTGAATGAAGACATGGGTTGATCCTACCTTGGTTGAATGAGATCCAGCGCCGTTTCCGCATTTCGCATCGCCGCCGCGCGCAGGCTCGGCAGAACATCATGAAGACGTTCCGACCGAACGTCGCGCTCGCGCCAGACGCGCGCGATCATGTCGTCCAGCGCAGCCTGTCCGGCGGTCCGGACATCCAGAACGGCGTCGTCCTGTCCCGTGGAGCGCATGAACGCACCCACTTTAGGGTCGTACGACAGGGCCGCCGATGGAACGCCTGCCGCCGCCGCGAGTATCAGCGCGTGCAGGCGCATGCCGACGATCATCTGACTGCCGCCAATCGCGCGCAGCAGATCGGGCAGCGGCAGCGGCGCATCGGCGGACGCTGGGAGAGAAACGGCCTGTTGGTCGCTTGTCTGACGCCATTCCCGCGCGAACTGTTCCATGGGCGCGAAATCGGATTGCGGCTGCATCGCCACGGCCGTTACGCCCGCCCCCAGGGCGCCCGCCGCGCAGGCTCGCGCGACCATTTCCGGAAGCGATTCGGCGCTTTGGGTCCAGGGGCGCAGGGACACGGAAATCTGGCCCCCATTCCCGACTCGGCCCCCCTGCCCCCCAATCCTGGGGGAGGAGTTTGTCCCCTGGCTCCCGAGCTTGGGAGAATAGGAATCGGCGGTGAGCAGCAGGGCAGGGTCGGCGGTGACTTCCATCGATGGACGGCGTACGCCGATCTCACGCAATAAGGCAAGGGATTCTTCGTCGCGCACGGTGATGGCGTTCAGGCGATTGGCGACGGAGGCGACCATTTGGCGCGAGCGCGGCCGAATCAAAGGCCCGATCCCCTGCGCGATAAACATCGTCTTTTTACCCAAAATCTGGGCAAGGCGAACGACTCCGAGATAATAAAAAATCCCGTGCGCGCTGGTGACATCCTGGAGGAGGCTTCCGCCGCCGGACAATAATAAGTCCGTGCGGCGCAGCGAGGCCATTAGGGCTTTGACTTGGTAGCGGTGGCTGGCGCCCACGCCGTGGGTCGCCGTTGTTTCGGCGGGGTTGATGCTGAGTGCGTCGATCTCAAGCTCGGGGCCGCTGGCCGCACGCAGCGACTGGATCAGTCCGGCGAGGACCGCTTCGTCGCCCGCGTTGGCGAAGCCGTAATAGCCGGAAAGCGCGATGCGCCGGCCTCGGGCGCTCAAGACGCGCTCCGAGCCGCCTGCGCGGCTTCCTGACGGCGAGCAACGGCGACGATCGCGGCGTACAGAATTGCGCCGATAATCGCGCCGAGCGCCCAGCCGATCAGCGCCCGCAGGCTGGAAAGCAGGAGCGGGGTGTGCAGGTGACAGAAGGTGTCCAGCAGCGACGATTGCCCAACGGCGCCGGCGACCAGCAGCGGAAGGATCAGCTTCTTGAACCGTCCGGACGCCGCCGCGGCGAGGGCGAAGAGCAGCGCGGGATGTCCGAGCAGGAATTCCTTGGTGCGCGGACGGACCAGCAGGTACTTGTCGAGCAGCGCTCGCATCTTCAGCTCGCTGGCGGAGACGCCGACGCCGGGGTCGTTGCCGCTGCGGGCGACGAACATCGCGAGCGCCACCAGCGTGACGATCCCCAGCACGACCTGACCGAGCAGAAGCGGCTGCGCGGCGAGCGCGCGCAGCTGCGTCAGGACATGATCGCGGCGCACGCCCCATGGCTCGCTGCGCTCAAATTGGGAGAGCTTGAGGCCATAGTAAATCGCCACCAGCAGGACCGGGACCACCAGGACGGCTTTGACGCCTAAGAACTGATCGATCTTCAATAAGAAGATGCGGCCTGAGAGCAGTCCGACGACCAGCAGCACGCCGGCCAATGTCGAGAATGTGATTCGGATGTATTCACCGAACGCTTCCCGCAGCACCGAGAGAGTCGACTTGTCGCCGGCGTGTGTCAGCACTCGCACGGGAATGACGCAGAAGCCGAGCGCGGGGAAGAGACAGGCCGCCAGCAGCGCCAGGATCTCCCGGCCCTTCATGGAGGTTTCCGGCCAGGCCAGCCCCAGGCAAAGCAGCAGTGATCCGGCGGCGGCAATGGCGAACGCCTTGCCGGCAATTCCCGTGAACGCGCGCAGCAGCAGCAGCAGACCTCCCGCCACGCCCAGGGCCATCAGCAGGCGCAGGAGACGGGGGGGCGTGGGATCGTCGGCGT
>JAOQAA010000284.1 GCA_025963815.1 Capsulimonas sp. | reverse complement strand
GAACTTCGTCGCAGCCCAAAATAAAGCCACGGAGAACGTGGACGCCGGCGACGCCGTGGAGATGATGACGATCCACCGCGCCAAGGGCCTGGAATGGCCCATTGTCTTCGTGGTCGGCTTCGCCTTCGGCATGATCCCGCATCACCGCAGCCTGCGCTGGTTCGACGAAGAAAAGACCCAGCTTCAGGGCGACAGCATCGAAGAAGAACGGCGCCTGGCGTACGTCGCCATCACCCGCGCCAAGGAGCACGTCACCCTCAGCTGGCCGCTGCTGCATTCCACACGTGTACTTTCCCGCTCGCCGTTCTTGAAAGAGATGGCGTCGCTGCTGGAGATGCCTGAGCGAGTAGTGAAGGTGCCGGAGGAGAGTGAGGATAAGAGCAAGGGCGGTTAGGAATAACGCTAGCTCACAAGGGATTTTGTTCGGCTATTTTCAATGAGTGGCATGCCGGTAGACGATGCTGTCGATTTCAAAGATCGATTAAGCCGAGCCGCACATCACCCCACCCGCGCCGTACTCTCCCTGACTATCAATTCCGGCTTTAGCAACTGCCGGGCCTCCACCGCCGTCTCCCCTTCAATCACGCGCGCCAGCGTGCGCGCGGCGGCGGCGCCCATGGCGATGAGAGGCTGGCGGATGGTGGTGAGCGAGGGATGGACCAGTGCGGCCATCGGGGCGTCGTCGTAGCCGACGATGGAAAGGTCTTGAGGCACGCGCAGCCCCAGCGATTCCGCGGCGCGCAGGGCGGCGACAGCGACGGCGTCGTTGGCGGCGAGCAGCGCCGTGGGACGGTCGTCGCCGCTCAGAATCTCCACGCAGACTTCCTTGGCGCCTTCGCCGCCGTAATCCGCGAACCGGATCCAGCGGCCAGGAATCTCAAGCCCGCGCGCCGACATTGCTTCCATGACGCCCGCGAGGCGATTGCGTGTGCTCACATGGTTCTCGTTGCCGTGAACATGCGCGATCCGCCGGTGGCCCAGGGCCGCGAGGTGCTCCACCGCCAGGGCCGCTCCCAGCCGATCGTCCACATCCACGGACGGTACACCCTCGACTTCCAGCGCCGACACCGTGACCAGCGGCACCGACAGCGACGAAAGCGCCGCGACGATATCGGAGTCCGTTGGAGGGACAATCAGCAGCAGACCGTCCGTGCGCCGGTCTCGAAACACCGCCGACGACTCCCGCGCGCCGCGCCAGTGGTGTGTATATAGCGTCACGTTCTGCTGCGCTTCCTCGGCGACAGCCAGCACTCCCTGCATAATTCCTGAAATATAATCGCTCTTGACGATCTCGCTCGCGGAGACGATCGCCGCCACGACGCCAATGGCGCCCATGCGCCGCCGCACGAGCGCCTGCGCCGTGGTGTTCGGATAGTAGTTCAACTCCTGCGCCGCGCGCAGGACCTTCTCACGCACGCCAGCGCTGACGGGCCGGTTGGCGTTGGTGAGGACATTGGAGACCGTCGAGATAGCAACACCGCTTGCTCTGGCGACATCATGAATCGTAACCATAGGATTATCATAGCGGACATGGGCGCGGCTTGTCAATTTCCGAGTGCGGCAAACGCACTCAAAGTTAGCGAAGCGAACGAAAAAAGAACGGGCGCGCGAGAGCCCACGGCTCCCGCGCGCCCAATGGTCGATCTTCGAGGAGGCAGTCTAGAACGGCGCGAACTCTTGCGTGCTGATCACGGCGTTGGAATTGTCATAGATGCGCAGGCGGCTCCGACCGTCCGAACTCGTCTGCAGAGACCGCAGGTATCCATCTGAACCGACACCGATCTCAGGCGTCATGGCGCCTCCGCTGGAGATATGGATTAGCTGCTGGTTAGGACTGACTGTCCGAACCACGCACCCGTTCGTCCCGCTCCATAGCGCCCACGTGTCGTTGTATTTGTCGGTGGTGATGAACTTGATTTTCATGTCCTGGAGCGGGGGGTACGTGCTCTGGCTTGTGACATTGCCCGTGGTCGAAAGCGTCCAAAGACGCGTTTCACCGTTGGGCCGCGTCAAAGCCAAATGCAGCATGTTGTCTGTTCCAACAGCAAGACTTGGGACCGTAAACCCAGGCAGACTGAAGGACTTGTCGCTCAGATAGTCACCGGCGGCCGACATCTGCCAGATCGCCGCCGTCGCGTCGTACCGGTTCCATAGCAGATGAGGCAGACCGTCGCCTCCGACTGCAACCGAAGTGGCCTTCCAGCCATCATATGGGCCGTAGTTCACCATTTTTGTCACGACATAGTTGGCGTTGACGGTCCACAGAGACGCCGCTCCGTTATCTTCGCCCCACAAGATGCTCGAAACACCCGACGGAGCCGTGGCGATCCCAATGACCTTGCCAGCATGCGTTCCCAGCACCCGTCGTCCCAGTTCGGCGCCATTCACCGAAAGTCGCGACAGCACCGCCGATCCATCCGTGCGGTTCCAAATCAGCCGTGTTTCGTCATTCGTCCCCACGGAAATATGCTGGGCGACATAATATCGCCGGGTCAAGACATGCCCGAGATCGGAAGAGCA
>JAOQAA010000275.1 GCA_025963815.1 Capsulimonas sp. | reverse complement strand
TAGTATATATACTACGTAATAGATCGCCCGCCGGTGCACGCGTAGCGTTAGAATATTATTTCCAGGGCACTAGATTTCTCTCTTGCTTTGTTACATAATGTCGGTAATCAGAGCCAGCTACCAGCATTATGTAACAACCCATGAACAACACAGCGACCCAACAGATTATTCAACTCGCACGAGAAAACGGCAACATTCGTTCGGCGGACCTGAAAGATTATGGCATACCTCGTATGGCTCTGAAGCGTCTCTTTGACAATGGGACGCTTCTACGCTCTGGACGTGGGATGTATTTTCTTGCGGATGCAGAAATTTCTCAGCATATCTCACTTGCGGAAGTCTGCAAACGGGTACCGCATGGGAATATCTGCCTGCTGTCGGCGCTTAGGTTCCATGAAATTGGAACGCAAGCGCCTCATGAGGTCTGGATGGCGATTCATCCTAAGGCCAGAATACCCAATCTCGATTACCCACCACTCCATGTCGTCCGATTTTCAGGTCTGGCAATGTCGGAAGGGCTGGAAGCGCATCAGACCGAGCAAGGTGAGGTTCGAGTGTACTCAGTCGCTAAGACCGTGGTTGATTGTTTTCGTTACCGGAACCGGATCGGTCTGGACGTTGCGCTGGAGGCGCTGCAAGAATCGCTGCGTTCGCGGCGTGTGACTGTGGATGAACTGTGGCGATATGCGAAGCTGCTCAGAGTTTCGACGGTGATCCGGCCCTATCTGGAGGCGATTGCATGACTTCCCGTGCACCCAAGAATATCAGTGCGTCCGTTAAAAGCCGTCTTCACAATCTTGCACGGCAGAATGGAGAAGAGCTTCAGCAGCTTTTGACACGGTACGCCATCGAACGGCTTCTGTATCGGCTCAGTGTTTCTGGATATCGAGAGCAATTTCTGCTGAAAGGAGCGTCTCTTTTCGCTCTGTGGACTGGAATCGTACATCGTCCAACCCGCGATCTAGATCTGCTAGGGTCTGGAAATAACGATACTTCAGAAATCATTAAGATATTCCAGTCTGTATGTGAACAAGCCGCGGATAGCGATGGGCTGGAGTATCTTGCCGACAGCATCCAGGGGGCGGTTATTCGTGAGGACGAGGCGTATGAAGGAGTACGCATCACGTTAATGGCGATGCTGGGTACATCAAAAATCCCGATGCAAATCGACGTAGGCTTCGGAGACGCAGTCACCCCCTCGCCAGTGGATGTGACATTTCCTACGATGCTGGACATGCCAGCTCCGCAGCTGCGAGCATACACACGCGAAACAGTCGTCGCCGAGAAATTTGAGGCAATGGTTTATCTGGGCTTTACCAACAGCCGTATGAAAGATTTTTACGATCTCTGGTACCTCGCCACGCATTTCGATTTCGATGGAAAATTGCTTGCACAGGCGCTTCAGACAACCTTTCAGAGGCGACGGACATCTTTCCCCAGCACAGCGCCGCTGGCTCTGACACCCGAGTTTTATTCCGATGCAAGTAAACAAACTCAATGGCGCGCATTTGTCCGTAAAAGCGGCGGCGCCTTGGCGAATACAGCCGATTTAGAAGAGATCATACGCATGTTGAATGCATTTCTTCTGCCTATCGTCCACGCGCGGCGCGACGATGTTTCATTCGATCTCACTTGGCGCAACCAGGAACACGGATGGGTATAAACCAGCCGTGTCCCCTACTCCTCACTATTAAATCATCCCAAACAATTTTCACCGCCCCCTTGACTTAGAGCGCTCTAAGTTCCTCATACTCATTCATGTCTCTGGCAATCAACGATATGGGTAGATGTCACTATGCAAACCAAAAGCGATTCGGCGGTTCTTGAGAAAGAGGGCCTGACGGTGCAGGAAATGGCGCTGGAGAGTGGGCTCAGCACGCATACGCTTCGCTATTATGAGCGTATTGGGCTGCTGACGCCGATTCCGCGTGACCGCAGCAGTGGACATCGGCGTTATTCTCCGGATTCCATCGGCGTGCTGAATACCCTGTCGTGCCTGCGGGCGACGGGAATGTCTATCGACGATATGCGGCGCTTTTTACAACTGCGGCAGCGGGGAAATATCGTTGCCGGGGAGCAGAAGCGATTGTTTGCGGCCCATGAGGCGGCGCTTACTCGTGAACTGGAGATGATGAAGCTGCGGCTGGATTATGTCGCGGGCAAGGTGGCGTACTGGGCGGCGGTTGAGGAGGGCGATACGGCGAAGGCTCAGGAAATCGCCGAGGAGAACCGATGCCGGGGCAATCAAGTGAAAGCGAAAAGGGGCGAATGATGAAAACATGGTTTATCACGGGAACATCCCGTGGGTTTGGCCGCGAGTGGACCGAAGCGGCTCTGGAGCGTGGCGACCAAGTCGCCGCGACGGCGCGCAATACCGAGAGCCTGAACGATTTTGTGGAGCGCTTTGGGGATCAGATTTTCCCGATCGCGCTGGATGTTACTAACCGAGAAGCGGATTTCGCGGCGGTCAAGGTCGCGCACGAGCATTTCGGCCAGTTGGATGTGATTGTGAATAACGCCGGCTATGGGCTCTTCGGCGCGGTGGAAGAGGTCAATGAAGAGGAAGCGCGGGCGCAGCTGGAGACGAATTTATTCGGCGCGCTGTGGGTGACTCAGGCGGCCTTGCCTTACCTGCGCGCTCAGGGGCATGGGCATATTCTGCAAGTGTCCAGCATCGGCGGCGTGGCGGCGTTCGCCAGCCTGGGACTCTATCACGCATCCAAGTGGGCGCTGGAAGGCTTCAGTGAATCGCTCAGCCAGGAGGTCGCTCCGTTTGGGATTAAGGTGACGATCATCGAGCCGGGCGGGTTCTCTACCGACTGGAGCGGCAGCTCGGCGGCGCGGGCCACGCCGAACCCCGCCTACGACGGAATGCGGGAAGCCCGGGCCAAGCGGGCAGGCGGTATGAAGGCCGGCGACCCGACTGCCACTAGCGCAGCCATCCTGAAAGTGGTCGACGCCGAAAACCCGCCGCTGCGTCTGCTGCTGGGTGCGTTCGCCACTGAGATAATCCCAAAGGTCTACGAGCAGCGCCTGAAGACGTGGGCCGAATGGACGGACGTCTCCCGCGCGGCGGATGGAGAATAGCGCGATTTTGAACGGGCGCTTCTACTCCCCACTCTGCTGCATCAGCTTCGCCACCAGTCCCGTCCATCCGGTCTGGTGGCTCGCGCCGATCCCCGCGCCGTTGTCGCCGTGGAAGTATTCGTAGAAGAGGATTAGATCCTTCCAGTGCGGATCGTTCTGGAACTTCTCGGCGTAGCCGTAAACAGGACGGCGGCCGGCTTCGTCGTGGGCGAAGAGGTGCGTGAGACGGTGGGACAGCTCGGCGGCGACTTCCCAAAGGGTAAGCATGTGGCCGGAGCCGGTGGGACACTCGATCTTAAAATCGTCGCCTAAATAATAATGGTACTTCTGGAGCGACTCGATGATCAGATAGTTGATCGGCATCCAGATCGGTCCGCGCCAATTGGAGTTGCCGCCGAAAAGTCCGTCGGTCGATTCGGCGGGCTCGTAATCCACGCGGTGCTCGATCCCGTCCACCGTGAAGATATACGGGTGATCCTTGTGATATCGCGACACGGCGCGGATACCGTAAGGCGACAGAAACTCGTCCTCGTCCAGCATGACACGGAGGATCGCGCGCAGCTGGCTGGGCGACACGATTGAAAGCAAGCGGCGCTCGCTGGTTCCGGGGGTCTCCATACAGGCGATGTTACGCATCAGGTCTGGCCGATGTTCGACAAACCATTCCATGCGGCGATGGAACCCAGTCAGTTTGTCCAGAGCATCGGATTCCAGGGTTTCGACGGCGAAGAGCGGGATCAAGCCGACGATCGAGCGGATCTTGACCGGCATACGCTGACCGTCAGGGAGGTGCAGCACGTCGTAGAAGAAGCCGTCTTCACGGTCCCACAGGCCCTCGCCTTCCGAGCCAAGGCTGTTCATCGCTTCCGAGATGTACAGAAAGTGCTCCCAGAACTTGCTCGCGACATCTTCGTACGCTGGGTTTTCCTTGGCCAGCTCCATGGCGATCGCCAGCAGATTCAGGGTGAACATCGCCATCCAGCTGGTGCCGTCGCTCTGGTCGAGATGGCCGCCGGTCGGCAGCGGCTGGCTGCGGTCGAAGATGCCAATATTGTCCAGTCCCAAAAAACCGCCCTGGAAGACATTACGACCTTCGGGATCCTTGCGGTTCACCCACCAGGTGAAGTTCAAAAGCAGCTTGTGGAAGACGCGCTCCAGGAAGGGGCGGTCGGGGGCGCCGAGCCGCTTTTCCTCCATCTTGTAGACCCGGTACGCAGCCCAGGCGTGGACGGGCGGATTGACATCGCCCATCGCCCATTCGTAGGCGGGCAGCTGACCGTTGGGGTGCATATACCACTCACGCACCATCAAGGTCAGCTGATCCTTGGCGAACTCGGAATCGACCAGGGCCAGGGGAATGCAGTGGAAAGCGAGGTCCCAGGCGGCGAACCAGGGATATTCCCATTTGTCCGGCATGGAGAGAATATCGGAACTGTAAAGATGCCCCCAGTCGTGGTTGCGTCCATGCATGCGCGACGCCGGCAGCTTGGAGTACCCGGGATCACCTTCCAGCCAGCGCTGCACCTCATAGTGATAGAACTGTTTGGACCAGAGCATGCCCGCGAGCGCCTGCCGCATCACCTGGCGCGCATCCGGGGACAGCGTCCCTGGGATGACGCCTGCGTAGAACTCATCCGCCTCCTGAATGCGCGCCGCGAACACGGCTTCAAAATCTATTCCCAGCGGGTGATTCGAATCGGCTTTCAGCACTTCATTGGTGAAGCGCAGAGTAATGCTTTGACTGCCCCCGGGTTCTACGGTCAGCATGTATCTCGCCGCCGCCTTAGTGCCGATCTGAGCGGGGTTGACGGCTTCTTTGTGGTCCCCGACGATACAGCGATTGATCCCATCTTTGACGAAATGGGGACCGCCGGGCGGCAGCCCCAGGCGGTGGCGGTTGGTGTCGTTCTCGGTGAACATCAGGGAGGGGGCGCCGGCGCAGTACAAACGGCGCTCGCCGTAAGTCGGCTCTTCGAGCAGAATCACTTTGCGGCCGGCGACGCCGTCGTCTTCGAAGCGCAGCGCGGGACGCTCCGCATCGGCGTCTCCCCACGCCCAGGTGTTGCGAAACCAGACCGTCGGCAGCAGATCGATCGGCGCGGCCTCGGGGCCGCGATTGTGGGCGGTGATCTTGATAAGAATATCTTCGACGCCCGCTTTGGCGTACTCCACGACGACGTCGAAATAACGGTCTTCGTCGAAGATCCCCGTGTCCAAAAGCTCGTACTCGGATTCGTGCTTGGCGCGCCGCATGTTGACGTTCGTCAGATCGGCGTATGGGTACGCCGATTGCGGATACTTATAGAGGAACTTCATGTAGGAATGGGTCGGCGTGGAGTCGACGTAGAAGTAATACTCCTTCACATCCTCCCCATGATTGCCCTGAGTCCCGGTCACGCCAAAAAGGCGCTCCTTCAGGATCGAGTCCTTGTGGTTCCAAAGCGCCGGCGCGAAGCAGATCTTTTGATGGCGGTCGCAGATTCCCCCCAAACCGTCCTCGTTCCAGCGATACGCCACCGAGCGGGAAAGATCGTGCGAAAGATAGTCCCAGGCCGAGCCGTCGGTACTGTAATCTTCGCGCACCGTACCCCAGGCGCGGTCGCTCAGATATGGCCCCCAGCGCTTCCAATGCGCGGTGCGCTCCCGCGACTGTGCGAGACGGATTTCTTCAGCGTTCAATCCCAGTACTTCCTCTCCGGCTAATGGTTGACATAGTACCCCATCACGCCCGCCGAGACTTTCACATGTCCGCGCGTGTTCTTGGGAATGGATTGTCCGCGTGCGCGGCGTATACTATGGCGTGGAGGAAATACAATCACATGGCGGCAACGATTTTAATTACCGGCGCAAACGGTACGGTGGGAAGCGATCTGACGGCGGAGCTGGCGAACCAGGGCGTCAAAGTGCGCGCGGGGGTGCGCTCCAAGCTGCGCGCGCGCAATGTCATGGCGTACGAGCCGGAGCTCGTGGAGATGGATCTGACGCGCCCGGACACGTTTGCCGACGCCCTCTATGGGATTGAAAAACTCTTTCTGCTGACGCCGTTCACCGGAGGAACGACGGATATCGTGCAGACACTGGTGGACGCGGCGAAGGCGGCGGGCGTCTCGCACATTGTGCGCCTCTCAGCCTACGGCGCCGACGCTGACCCGGGAATCACGCTCGGCCGCTGGCACCGAGCCGAGGAAAAGATCGTGCAGGCGAGCGGCGTCCCCTCTACGATCCTGCGCCCCAATGGCTTCTTCCAGAATTTCGCGGAGAATGATGTCCGTTCAATCAAAACGCAGAACGCGATCTACTCGCCAGTGGAGGACGGCAAGGCCAGCTTCGTGGACACGCGCGACATTGCCGCCGTCGCCGCCAAAGCGCTGACCCAGCCCGGCCATGAAGGCAAAATCTACGAGATCACCGGCCCCGAAGCGATTTCTTATACTCAAATCGCGGAGCAGCTGTCCGCGATCACGGGACGCACGATTAATTTCGTACCCGTGCCGGGCGAAGCCGTCCGCGACGGCATGGTCGCCGCCGGCGCTCCCGAGATCCTGGCCGACGCCCTGGTGGAGCTGTTCCAGCTTTACGAAGATGGCTACGCGGCGCGGGTGCTGCCGACAGTCGAGGAAATCACGGGCAAACCCGCGCGATCGTTCGCACAGTACGCCGCAGACTACGCGGATGTGTTTGCTTAGGACAAACGCCCCGGCCCCAAATTCTGGGGACCGGGACGTAACAGGAGCGTCTTCCTACGCCGCGCGTGATATCGAGAGCTTGGGGGCCGATGGAGCGCCGTCAATCACGAAGCGTTCGACGGCGGCTTCAAGGTCGCCGGCGATGGCGGAGAGAGCGGACGAGGAGGTTACTAGCCGCTCGATGGACTGGGTCTGCTGCAGCACGGCGTCCGCGACAACGCTCGCCTGCGAGGAGACTTCCTTGGCGGAGCCGCTCATCTCCCGAGCCGATGCGCTGCTTTGCTCCACCACGGCGGCCACTTCGTCAATCGCCTGACTGACGCGGTCAGAGGTCGCGGTCATCTTATCGGTGGCGTCATAGATACGCCGCACACCGGATGTCACGACCTGGACGACGTCCTGGATCTGCCGCAGGGACTGGCCCGCTTCCTCAGCGAGCAGCGTGCCGCGCTCGACTTCGTGGGCGCCTTCCTGCATCACCGCGACTGCTTCCGCCGTGCGTTTCTGCACGTCTTCGATCAGCCTGCCGATATCGCGCGTCGCGCTGCTGGAGCGCTCGGCGAGCTTGCGAACTTCGTCGGCGACCACCGCGAAGCCGCGTCCGGCCTCTCCGGCCCGCGCCGCTTCGATCGCCGCGTTCAAGGCCAGGAGATTGGTCTGCGAGGCGATGTCGTCGATCGTCGCCACAATGCCGCCGATCTCCTGCGAAGACGCGCCCAGCGCCACGATCACGGCGGCGCTCTGGCTGACGGTGTTGCGGATCATATTCATCCCGGCCACTGTCTGCGAGACAGCGGCGGCGCCGCTCGTGGCGGCGTCGATGGCCTGCCCGGCGGCCTGCGCCGTCGTTTGAGAGTCGCGCGCCACATCGTGCACCTGCACGGACAGCTGCTTCACGAGATCAGCGCCTTGCGCCAGGGAGGTCGCCTGCATCATGCTGCCCTGCGCCACTTCGTTGGCGCCGGCGGCGGAGTTCTCGCTAGCGTGCGCCACCTCCTGGATGGAGACGCTGATCTCACCGGACGCGCCGCTGACCTGCTGCGCCGCCCGGTCCAGCGTCTGCGACGTCTGCGCCACATCCGACGACGACTGCTGCAGCCGGCGAACAAGCCCGGACAGCGATTCTTGCGACTGATGGAAGGAAGCGATCGTCAGCTCCACCTGCTCAAGCATTCCATTGAACGTTCCCGCCATATGACCGAATTCGTCCCGGCTGCTCAGTGTAAGCGGCTTCGCGCCCTTTTGGACCCGTACTGTCAGATCTCCCCGCTCCATCGCCTGCACTGCTTGTCCAAGCCCAGTCAAGCCGTTCTGATGCAGGATCTTCATCCCTTCCGAGACTTCAGCCAAGGTTCGGGTGATATAGCGCGTAATGGAAACTCCAGCAAATACGCTCAGCACAAGGGCAAGGACCGACAAACAGACAATCGATTTGAGGCCATTGGAATAAGATTGGCTCGACGTGTGGTCATCCTGGATACTGCTGTCGTGATTACCCGTAGCCATGGTATCCAGATCCGCACGCAGCGTGTTGAACGGCGCCAGCATGGGGCCGTTCATAATTTTCATCGCTTCCGCTTCTTTATTGGCCTGTCCCAGAGCCATTACTCGCTGATGTATAGCCATATACTCAGACCATTGCGCCTTCACCAGATCGAACGCTTTGCGGTCCGCCGGCCCGGCGATGGTTTCTTCGTATGCCTTGAGGTTCTTGTCAGTTTCCTCTAGTTCCGAATTCATTTCTTCCTCGGTCGCCTTCTCCTGGGCTTCCTCGACACCAGAGAGGTAATTGTATTCGAAGAGGCGGACCTGACGAAAATTATCGCCCAGAGCGCCGACGAGCTCCGACTTCACGAGATTGCTTTCGACGATATGGGTGGTGATCTGGTTGAGCTGCGTCAGCCGAACGATGGAAACGGCGCTCAAGATCAGCGTGAACAGAAGACACAACCCAAAGCCTCCTCCAAGCTTTGAACCTGTCTTCAAGTTAATAAACCAATTCATGTATGCAATCCTTATCTCTAGGGGGTGGACAAACCGATTAATTGCGGGCGGCGAGCGCCCTTCAAATTCCATTATGGCGATCAGGCGGTAAAGCCTTAGGGTAATCGACCCGCTTTTCATCGCCTTGGGGAACAATCGGCGCAGCCTCGCTCTTTTCTATGCTGGCCATCGCTTGATGGCATCGGATCTCAATCTTGGCGAGGACATAATTCGGCCTCGCCAGCACGTCCGCATTCGTGACGCGCAGGACACTCAAACCGGATCGTTCGAAGAAGCGCTGACGGTCTCGGTCGTATTCCTCTTGCGTGTCGTGCACTTCCCCATCAACTTCGATCACTAACTTCAGCGCATGGCAGTAAAAGTCGGCGATGAAGCCTTCAATGACGTGCTGGCGACGGAACTTCAGGCCAAGCATACGATGCCCGCGCAGATGAGCCCATAGCTTTGCTTCTGCGGCGGTCGGATTGCGGCGCATTTCACGGGCGAGCAACCATTTGATTGGAGTTCCTGGCGTGCAGATTGATGATAGATTTCGGTTCATCACGACCTCGTTTCTATGAGATATCAATGGCACTCACGAGGATTGTGTAAAACCGGAATGGTTCGTTCAAAAATTTCATATTTGCTTTTGGCGCGTGACCCACCTCGGCGCTTCGCGCCACCCCTCCCATGAAGCTGGGAAGGGTTGGAAAGAGATTCTCGGACGAAAGCCGCGTGCGATGACAAAATCCTAACTACCCTTCCCTGCTTCAAGGGAGGGGTGGCGCGAAGCGCCGG
>JAOQAA010000272.1 GCA_025963815.1 Capsulimonas sp. | reverse complement strand
ATATTGTTCTTTTGTCCATGTTCCGCTCATCGTTCGGCCTCCTGAGATATACGTGCGTGGATGCGCTCTAGGCCCGCAATCGATGCGATCCGGCTGCAATCCGAATGGAGATGCCGGAACTTGAACTGCCCGCGCGATTTCAACCCTAAGCTGATATAGGCGTCAAACGCGCCCGGCTCCAGAAGAAGAACGCGCGGCATGTTCAAGACCGCGTCGGCGGCGCGTAGCGCGGCGTAGGAGGGATTGATCTCCGCCAGAGCGCGATCGATTTGAAGATCGATTTCCACGATGGGATCACCTGCCCCGCGTTCGATCAGCCACAGATGACGCCGATGGCCCCGAGGATCGGGACAAATTAGGAAGCGGGAGTGCGAGACGGGACATTTTCGCGCAATTTGCGCCATCACCGACTGCGCCTGTGCAAGCGACAGTTTTTCGGTCGCAAGATTGATCTCGTCTCCGACACGGCCAGCCACGCGCACCATCAGAGGACGACGGCGAACAACCTCAATAATATCTCCGATTCGATACTGCAGCAGTCCGGCGATTGTAGAGATGATCAACTCATACCGACACCCCTCTTCCAGTTCCCACATCGGCAGAAGAGCAGAGTTCGCTTTCTCAACATCGCGAAACGCCATTAGCATGTTATGTGGGAGCAGCCGCATTGCCCCATCCATCCCCGGATCCAGCTCCGCCGCGAAAATCCCCTCCGTCGCCATATACATCGATTTGCTCGTAACGGACCGGCCGATGAAACCCTCAATCTCCGCACGATATGGCTCAAATGGAGTTCCACTGTAATAGATTTTGGTAAGCAGCGGCCAGCGCTCAAAAAGCGGTCGGCCTCCCGCCTGCTCGGAAGCTTGTGCGAGAAGGCGTCCGACATAGGCAGGCACGCCGAAAATGGCGCCGACGCGCCTTGTCAGGGCCTGCGTGGCGGTTGCTTTGATCCGCTCATCCCAGTCTTGAATCAACGCGACATCGGGTGAAGGCGCCGTCGATTTCCTCCGGCTCCCACTCGCCTGCTTGTACATCAAGCCCGAGATAAAGCCGATATCCACCCCCGCCTCTCGCCGAGTGAAGCTGGTCGCCGCAACGAGAAGCCAGACCGAGAATCGAGGAAAGTAGGCAGGACCGTCCGCAGTATGAAACAGCAGCAGCATCCGCATAAATCGGCTCACGAGATCGAGCGAGGCATGCGTATGTGGGATCAGCTTCGGCTCGCCGGTACTGCCCGATGTCTCACCAAAGGCGACGATAGGGTTTGCGCCGAACGCCAGCGAATCGCCATTCAATACGCGCCGGCAGAAGGGTGAATAGAAATCGTAGGAGCGTGGAGAAAGTTTGAGAAATTCTTCAAAGGACTCAAAACCCGTCAAACCAAGTTCCTGAGCGAGCGGACTATGGCGGCAGTCAGCCAAAATCTGGCGCAGCAGCGCACGCTGAGTCTCTTCGACACGGTCCAGCCGTTTTCGGTATCGGCATGCCGCGATGGTGGTGAACGGTTCGAGGGACATAACGCTAGTACTTAATTCGAAGTCGTGCTGGCGTAATCTTGGCAGTCCAGTCTTGGTTAAGCATATTGATTTCCTTCAGCGATTGGGGCTTAATGAGAAGATACCAGTTTCAGTGAAATGCAAGGTAGGCCCTTAGACCCATTTATAAGGCGTCATGGTATCATTACGGCTGGGGAAGAGAGTATGAAGTGGATCGCCACTATTAGCGGCGAGTGCGAACAAGGAAGCACTGCTCAAGAAATATGGAGCAAAAGACGAAATGACCATTCCATTCCCGGCAACTTACTCCCTGCTTGATCCCGATGCGCTTCTGGCGGAGATATTAAACGCACACTATGGATTGACGGCGTCGAAGTGCGAGCTTCACAGCCGGGGAATGAATGACGTCTATCGGGTCAGCGCGAGACCGGAGTCCAGTCATGAAGAACGCACATATTTTCTGCGTGTGTCCCGGGCGCATTGGAAAACGGAAGATCAGATCCGTTTTGAAATGAGGGTTCTCAAGCACCTGGCAGATGGCGGCGCTCCAGTGGCGGAGCCAATATCTCGGAGCCTTGATCGCTCTGGCGGCTCCTTAGATGATTTATACACGACGATATCGGCATTCGAGGGAAAGCGACAAGCAGCTTTGTTCTCGCCTGCGGTGGGAGACATTATTTCCTGGGATCAGCCGGAGCGTTTCCGGCATTATGGACGCGCGTTGGCGAAGATTCACAAAGCATCCAATACGTTGCCAAATTCTGAAGAGACTGAGACAAGCTTGGCTCCCAATGTCGTTCTTGCAAAAGCCCTCGCCGCACTCGAACCGTTGCTGGCGTCATCGCGCCCGGGCGATTGGGCTTACCTGTGTGATCTGGCGGATCGTATCCAGAAAAGTTCTCTTTGGCTTGATCGGAACGAGATGGATTGGGGCGTTTGTCACGGAGACTCCATGGGTCAGAACGCCCATATTACCGACAGCGACGCCGTGACATTCTTCGATTTCGACTGCTGTGGATACGGCCCCCGCGCTTACGATCTGGCGACCGTTCGCTGGGCGAACTGGAGCGCGGGGATTGCGGAATCGCCCGTCTGGCCCCATGTTCTTCAGGGTTACGAGGAGGTTCGTGTTCTTTCGCAAGCGGACCGCGACGCCATTCCTCTCTGCGTCGCTCTGCGCGGAATTTGGATCATGTGGTATCACGCTGCGAACGCCTCCATCTTTGGCTGCGCCGAAACCGACGACGCTTACTTTGATAAGCGTTTTCAGTTCCTGCGCGCCTGGGATACGACGTGGCTGTCTCAGGCGGCGATTGACTAATATGCGCCGTCGACATCTCATCGCGACATTGTCAATTCTCCTTCTCACCTCCTGCGCTTCCAACCCCGACGCCGGCAAACTGCGCGTGACGGTGATTGACGTCGGCCAGGGCGACAGTATCCTTGTTGAAACGCCCACGGGCCACGCGATGCTGATTGACGGCGGCGGCTCGAACCGTGATGACGACGGCGATCCGCGCCATGTCGGCCTGCATACGGTGGTTCCCTATCTGCGCTATCGCGGTATCGACCATTTGGACGCCATTGTACTCACGCACCCGCACGCCGACCATGTCGGCGGCCTGCCGGACATTCTGCGCGAAGTCCGCACAGACGCCGTGCTCGATGGAACGACGCTTCCTTTCCCCTCACCCGCCTACGCCGCGTTTCTCATCGAAGTCCGAAATCGGCATATTCCCTATCGCCGCGTCGTTCGGGGAACACACATCGACTTCGGCGACGGCGTCACCGCCGACGCGCTCAATCCGCCGCCCGGCCAGCCCTACGGAACCGCCACCGACAACGCGACGATGAACAACTATTCCGCCGTCTTTCTCCTCACCTACGGCAAAACGCACATTTTATTGGACGGCGACGCGCAGCTTGAAGCCGAGCAAAACATGCTCGTCGCCTACCCCAACCTTCAAGCCGACGTTCTCAAATGCGGCCACCACGGCGCCGCGAACGCCACCTCCGACGCATGGTTGGAGCAAGTTCATCCCAAGTACGCCGCCATCTCGTGCAGTAAGACGAATAGCTTTGGTCATCCGAGTCCGGCGACGCTGGCGCGTTTGAATGCGCACGGCGCGCAGACCTTCGTGACGGCGACGGACGGCGCAGTGATATTCGTGAGCGACGGAACGCAGGTAACGGCGAAGGGAACGATCAAGAGCAAAAAATAAACAACGGTATGCTTTCATAACACATACTTTTTTGTAACGATGACCTTGCCGCCTTGCTTGATGGTTACGGTTATTGAGGTATTGGGGGCGGCCGCGAGTTCCCGGGAAGTGAAGATAGTCGCATCCGTGTCTTCAGAACTCATCTGCCCATCGAGAGGAATATTGCAAGGAGACTCCGTCGAATTTGAGTTGAGCGTGGCAAAACTAATTGTAACAGGAACGACTTTCTTCCTTT
>JAOQAA010000243.1 GCA_025963815.1 Capsulimonas sp. | reverse complement strand
CTGATCTTCAGAATGGGAGGCAGGATGGAATGGGCGTCCACGAACCGCAGCATCAGCCGGCAGTCGCCCGTTATGGCGGTGTGATCGATATCAAAAGCCACCGTCGCCGTATGCGCCACATGGCCCGCCCAGTTGTCGGATGGTCCCGGCAGAGTATAAGGCCATTCCTTGCGCGGGTTGCTGACGCCGATTGTAAAAACGCCGTCCCGCTTGTAACTCGCATAACCGCTGGGAGCCAGAGCGAACTCACGATCGTCGCCATCCACCTGGCCGATCTCCCACAAGACATGGTTCTTGACGGGCGCCGTCGCCTTCAAAGGCGCGGCATGAACGGGAGCAATCGCAAAGGCGGCTGCAAAGAGCAGCCACGCCACGCCTCGAAACTGGATTGACGCAAATCGTTTCAATGGTCTCCTCCTAATTTTGCAATATAAAATCAACTTGATTTTATATTGTTTCATTGTACCATTGATTCCTCCTGGCAGGCAAGCACGGTTTATCTGCGGCGCGAAATTATTGCCGGCTTAATGTTCCTAGACATTGTCTACGCAATAAATTGGTTTAAGTATCTATAACTAAATTTATCAGCAATAAACCCGATCAAAGTATGACTTTGCATCGGAGACTTTGAATGATTCGTCATTGAGATGTTTATGCAAAAACGCAATCAAATCCATGTTTCCCGTGACATCGAGTTCACCTAAGAACACCTTCTCCGGCTCGCCATTCGCAGAAATACAGATATCGGGCTCATCGGAAATATACACACGGAGCAGAAACTGTCGGCTTTCCGAATAATACGCTCGTCGAACATGGGTATCCCATTCACACGCCCCCATGAACGCCTCGTCGGACACCCGTAGCGCCAGCAGTTCCGCCCATGTCGCCGGAGATGTCCCAGAGACATATCCATCATGCTGGAGCCAATCCTTAAATCGATAAAGCTCTTCCTCTCGAAATATCGAATGCAGAAACTCCACACTCTTCGAGAATATTGGGCGTAGAGCCGAAATGGGAAGCAAATCGTCCGCCGTAACATGCAGCATCACGCCGTCAAACGGCGGTTCGCCGCGCCGCAGGCGCTGGTCGAATTCTTGATTCATAATACTCTCCGTATCGCCTCAATGAGCCCATTGCTAAAGTGCTGACGCCCTATCTCCCCACATGCTTACGATTGCGCTCCGCGCGGCGCCTGAGCACCGCGAGCGCGTCGGGAAACTCATCCAAAATATACAGCGTACTGCAAATCGCCTGTGATGGCAGGATCGCTCCACTCTCATACTTATGAAACGCGTTCGGCCCGCCCCCGAGGAGCGCCCCCGCCTTCGCCTGCGTCAAGCGCAACTTCCGACGGATGCGCCGCACCTCAGCCGGCGGCAGCAAGTTCTCCGGTTCGAAAGCTATCTCCTGGCCGCATTCGTGGCAGATTGGGTTATTCATTGTCCGTGCCTGATACGGTCTCTACAAAACCGTATCCGATTTCGATTTTCGCCCAAATTTGCAGTATCGCGAAAGCAGCCTTAGGGCGAATAATGAAACACTCGCCCCGCCTCACCGAATCCGGAAACATGTCTCAGACATTACAGACAATCCAGACTCGAATTCCCATAATCTTCGGACGAATCTTTTTTCTCCCGAAGACATAGTGAAAACTTTGTCTGGATTGTCTGCAATGTCTGGTTTTTAATTGTCAATGGTTGAGATTAGACTCGATTATTGCTGTAATCATCGTACTCGCATGTAGCGCTTGGCTACGGCTCCCGCTTTGAACGATTTGACTTCGACGAGTTCCAGGTTCAGAGGCGAGGCAAGTTCCGGAAAGAGCGGCAATCCTCGCCCAAGAGCAATAGGATGGACGACCAGTCTGTATTCGTCAATGAGGTCGGCGGCGACAAGACTTTGGGCGAAGGACGCGCCTCCGTGAGCCAAAATGTATCCGCCAGATCTGCCCTTAAGCTCTGCGATGTCACGGACGAGATCTGATCCCGCGTATTCGGGATGAAGCCAATCGGTGTATAACTGCGCGTCAGCGGCAGGCGCCGATATTTCGCCGCTGCGAGAAAAGATGACCTTTGGAATTTCGTTCATTGCCGCAGCCATTGGCAGTGTCGATGTTGGCCAATAAGCCGACATGTCGTGATACGTTCGATGCCCCATAATATGCACGCCAGCCGCAGAAAGGGTGGCGGTGACCCAGGCCGCCCCTTCTTCATCCCTGCTGGCAAGCATCCAATCCATTTCACCGTTCAGGCCGGCGACGAAACCATCGATAGAGATCGACATCTTGAGTACAAGCAGTCGTTTACTCGGCATCTCGTTTTCCAAATCATTCACCTCATCCTAAACTCTTCTGTTAGCTGGTCGATTCCAGCTTGGCGAATTCGACCGGCCCGCAGATAATTTTTCTTGTTGCGAAATTCGTAGTTGCAGGCGATGTGAGGGGATATAATTATTGTACCTTATGGGCAAATTCCAAACAGATGAAGAGTTCCGCCAGGACTGGGCGCGGCGTGTCGCCCAGGCGCAAAGCCGGCCCATGATGTACGTCGGCAATCCCGACCACGCACACCGTCTGGCGCTCAGCAGCGTATTGCGTCTTGTGTGGCTCGCCAAGATTTTCCGCAATCCCAGTGTGACGCGGATTATTCTCTCTCCAAATCAATTTCTCATTCGCTGCGAGACTGGACCGCTTATTCGTCCAGTTCAATCCCTATTCACCTGGGGCGGCGGTTATACGCTGTCCGAGCCATGGGAAGAAGAGCGGCAAACGTACTTCGAGCGTATCAACCGAGAGGACGAAGCGCGTGGCCTCCCTGACTGGCGATACCGCTCAAACCATGGCTGGCGCTATTGTTTTAGCGGAGCCACTGGCCCCCGGCTCTTTGAACCCAGCAACATTTTGTGGATGTCAAAGCATTTCGCTTGGGGCCTGAAAACGGATGCCGGCCTGTGGTGCGAGACGTATGAAGCCCAATGGCCGGTATCGAAACCGTTTCTTGTCCCAGGAGAATCGAAGTACGGTATTTTTGCCATGGGCAATCTTGATCCCGAACGATGCTCTGGATTGCCTTATGACGCCGAGGACGTCGCGCAGTTAACGTCGGCCTCACGTATACGAGTAGATCGCAAATACGGCCCCATGCGATATTACGACATGGGGGAAATTCGGGTGGAATTATGTGAGGAAGACTTTTTGCAGCCGGAGGATTTCCGGCTGCCGGGGCTGGCGGCGTGGGTGTGAGGTGGTCGCCTTCATCATCAATCCCGCCCCAATTCCAATTCCTCATCCAACGTCCCTAAACCATGATGCTCACGTTGGCGCATCACATAATCCTTGACCTGCGGACATTCTTCCTTCGATAACGAAAAGACACCGTACGCTCCCTGCCACCGAAATAAATAACCGGGCCGCAGAACATGGTTCACGAAATGCGACGATCCGCCCTTCAACTGCTTCACAAAATCGCTGATGGAAATTGTGGATGGAAACTCCGTCAGGATATGGATGTGATCGTTCGTCCCGCCGACGGCGATCACCTCCGCCTTCAGACCGGCGGCCTCCTCCTTGAGAAATCCATACAGACGCTCGCAATCCTCATCTCGGATCATCGGCTCACGGTCCCATGTTGACCAGACCAAATGCATGTACACTTCCGCTTTGTGATTTCGCAATGATTTCTCCTTTGTTTTCCAGATAAATACAACGCAATCGATTCGCATCGCACGTATATTTCCGCCGCACGGTTATCGGCCGGCGGTTGAAACCGCGCCTGCAAGTGCGCGGAAGTCCACCTGCGTGGACTACAAAATCGCCGGCGCGCACGCCTCACGAAACGCCCCACCCTCGGCAGTACCGTCAAGGATCATGCAGTCCGCGAAGGCGGACTTCTGCGCTCTGGCAGGCGCGGTTTCAACCGCCGGCCGACCACTGTGTTGCTTGTGTATCTGGACACTCGCAGAACAAGCCTCAACCCGGAACTCGTAAAGAAATTAAATCTCTCTACAATCGCGACAGCACTTCATGGTATCATATTATAGTGTCACTAATGTGAAAGGAAACGTGAATGCCAGCAACAATTCAGCTCCGCGTAGAACCCGCCCTGAACGATAAAATCAAAGCGCAGGCGGCACGTGAAAACATCAGCGCCAACAAGTTGCTGATCAACGCGATCAATCAATACCTAGAAGCTGAAAAAGAACGCGAATGGCGAGAGGGTTTTGAGGCGATGGGACGCGATCCCGACACTAACAACGTAGACTTCATGTTGCCCGCCGCTCGGGAGGTCGTCTTTGGCGAATAATATCCACCGAGGCGACATCTACGATGTCGATTGGAGTCCATCGCGCGGTTCTGAACAGGCAGGCATCCGTCCATCACTGGTCATCCAAAACAACATCGGCAACGGCGTCGCCGCCTATCCGGTGACGATTGTGCTGACGATCTCCTCAAAACTCAAGGGCTATCCGGCGATGGTTCGCGTGGAGCCAACGGAAGAAAACGGACTGAGCGTGACTTCCGAAATCAACACGGGGCAGGTACTGACGGTCGACAAGAACCGCCTTGGGAAGTATTGGGGATTTTTGTCCGCTGAGGATATGAAGAAGGTCGAAGAGAAGTTGGCGTATATTTTGGGTTTGAAGATCGTGGATTGAGAATACGTGGGCATCCCCGTTATCGGGCCGGCGGTTGAAAACGGGGACGCGCGACAGTTATCGACCGGCGGTTGAACGCACGAACGCCGCACGGTTATCGGCCGGTGATGGAACGCGATTACGCCGCACGGTTACCGGTCTGGGGTTGACCACACGAACACCGCACGGTTATCGGCAGGCGGTTGAAACCGCGCCTTCAAGAGCGCGGAAGTCCACCTGCGTGGACTACAAAATCGCCGGCGCACACGCCTGACGAAACGCCCCACCCTCGGCGGCGCCGTCCTCGAACCTGTAACCTACGTAGGTAGGTTTCTGCGCTCTTCAAGGCGCGGTTTCAACCGCTGGCTCGAAAACGTGGACGCACTCGGGAACGTCGGCGATCATCTTATTTTGAGGCAATCCATGACCGCATAAGGTTATAAACCATTGCTTTTGCCTCTTCAATAGTCATAGGTTTGGATGGAGGATGTGGATCCTCATAGCCATGACGGGCTTCATCGCCAACTGCTCCACGGCTACATGCCGTGCGCTTGAACAACTCGTATTCGGTTCTTGACACCCAACCGTTGTCTATGAGTGTTTTGCCGTTCTTACCCCCAATTCGTTCGCAAATCCGATAGAGGTTCACCCAACTAGGCTGTGCCTTATGTAAAAGCGCGAGCACATCTCCAATGTCTGCATCTTCTAAAGCAGAGCATAACAAAGCTTGCGAATGTTTGCGTGTCGTAGAAATGAGAGTTCCATCACTCTGCACCTCAAAAGCCTCTGCATAATCTTTGAATAATGCATCTTCAACAACTGTTATTGGAGCATATGTCCGTATAGCGCCCTCTTGTTCAGAGAATGCATTTTGAGCTACAATTGTCCCTAAGCCTAACAGTTCTAGATATCCATTAAGGACATTTATTAGTTTTTTGGCGCTGCTCTGAATCTCATCAATTGACAACCCATCAAAATCCGTTGATGAAAGCACATAATCACTACGATTCCGTAAAATTTTCGCTCTCGGAAAATCGGAAATCGACATCAAAACTTCTAAATCGTGTTCTGAGCCCGTTACAATTACGTAATAAGTCACAGTTGCCTCACTCTAATGCATAAAGGGCTGGACCATCGGAAATGATCCAGCCCCAGACTAGCAAATTATCCTGCTGGCGGGAACGGATCGTTGCCATAGCTATCACGATCACGGATCTCACCGTTCCGACCGTGGATGAATAACTCGCCGTGCTCCGTGCGAGCTGTATTCCGTGCTGCGGAGATAGCCGCAGCTTGCGTATCATGAGTAGAAGAAACGCGCTGCGCTCCTTCCCGCTCTACGGCCCAGTTGTCGTTATGCGGGATGACGTGAATGTTGTTCTTAGCCATAATTTGGCCCTTCTGCAACCAAAGTTGCGGTAAAGGGCAAGAGCTTGCATTCAGCAGCCTGAAAATGTTATAATCAGGTGAATCAGCTGGATAGCAAACCCTTGCCGTCCACTACTAGGCTTCGGCCTAGTAGATCAGCGCCACTCGAAGCTCCAACTTTGGGTGGCGCTAATTCGTTCAAATATCCCTAAAAGTCCACACTAACACAACTGATCCAAGCGGATGTTCTACTTAAAAGTTTTCGTCCTTCGCCATTGCTGGCGAAGGACGAAAAACTATCTTACGAACACCCCAAACTCGTCCCGCACTGCATGCACTTGTAGCAGGCGCCGCTGCGGATCGTGATCGCGCCGCATTCGGGGCACGGGGGCGCGTCGCTTTGGCTGCGGAAGGTTTCGCGCTCGTGGTCGGCGATGGTCGCGGGACTGTCGGAGACGGGGAGCTTGATGACGCCGTGGGTTCCGTTGCCATTTCCGTTACCGTTGGAGCCGTTGCCGCTTTT
Source organism: Capsulimonas sp. (assembly GCA_025963815.1). Lineage (GTDB taxonomy): Bacteria > Armatimonadota > Armatimonadia > Armatimonadales > Capsulimonadaceae > Capsulimonas. The sequence goes on along the minus strand of JAOQAA010000243.1, from coordinate 475 downwards.
GGCGGCGGGGGCGGCGATTTCGGGTTCGGGCTCCTGGTCGACGAGGAGGCCGACGTTGTGGCGCTGGTTTTTCTCCAGGAACTTCAGGGCCAGCCAGCGGAAGATGTAGTCCATGACGGACTTGGCCATCGGGATGTCCTTGTTGTTCGTGAAGCCGGACGGCTCGAAGCGGCTGTGGATGAACTTATCCACCAGCGTCGAAAGCGGGACGCCGTACTGGAGGGACAGGGAGATCGCGGTGGCGAAGCTGTCCATCAGGCCGGAGATGGAGGAACCCTCTTTGGCCATGCGGATGAAGATCTCGCCGGGATCGCCGGTGTCCGGGTACAGGCCCACCGTAATGTATCCCTCGTGGCCGCCGATCGAGAACTTGTGCGTTACGGACGCGCGCTCGTCGGGCAGGCGGCGGCGCATCGCGTAGGTCTTGGTCTCGGGCGAGACGGACAGCGTTGAGACCGACGCCTTTTCACCTGCA
>JAOQAA010000201.1 GCA_025963815.1 Capsulimonas sp. | reverse complement strand
GGGCCTGGTCTTTGCGCTCGATCCGCAGATGTGGATTCCCGAAGAAAAGCTCTATATTCGCGTCGAGGATACCGTCGCGGTCACCGAACGAGGCGTCGAAGTGCTGACGGCGGATGCGCCGCTGGAGCTTTATGATGTCGAAGCGATTATCGACGCGCGCGGACTGATCCAGCAGTTTCCCATGGCGCTCGGCGAACGGATTCGGGAGCTGGCGACTCACTAAGGACGAAATTTATGACGACTCTGCACGGCGGCAATTTGATTGGCGGGACCTCTTCGGCGCTGGGAAATATCAAGTTTTCTGGATACAGCACCCTTGAGGGCAAAAGTTTGGAGACGGCCTACCATGAAGCGACGCCGAACGAGATCGACCGCGCCGTGGAGCTTGCGGCCGAGGCGGCAGGAGCTTACCGGGCGCTTCCAGCCGGCGTGCGCGCCGATTTTCTCTGCCATATCGCCGACGAGATCGTGGCGCTTGGCGACGATCTTTTGGAGATCGCGCATCAGGAAAGCGCGCTGCCGAAGGATCGGCTGACCGGCGAGCGTGGGCGCACGGTCGGTCAGCTCCGGATGTTCGCCGATCTGGTGCGTGAAGGCTCATATGTGGATGCCCGTATCGACCGCGCGCTGCCGGATCGCGCTCCGCTTCCGCGTCCCGAGATGCGCCGGATGCTCGTCCCGCTTGGTCCTGTCGCGGTCTTCGGCGCGAGTAACTTTCCCTTCGCCTTCTCTGTCGCCGGCGGAGATACGGCGTCGGCCCTCGCGGCCGGCTGTCCGGTCGTCGTAAAAGCGCATCCCGCGCATCCAGGAACCTCCGAGATGGCTGCGGGCGCGATCGTTCGGGCTGCCCAGGCGTTGGGGATATCGCCCGGCGTTTTCTCCATGATGCATGGGCGGGCGGATGTCGGCGCACGGCTTGTGCGCCATCCCGACTTGGAAGCCGTAGCGTTTACGGGCTCGCTTGGCGCGGGCCGCGCGTTGTTCGACATCGCGGCCAGTCGTCCCAAACCGATCCCCGTTTACGCCGAGATGGGCAGCATCAATCCCATCTTCGTGCTTCCGAGTGCGCTGGAAGAGCGCGGGGCGGCGCTGGCGGCCGGCCTCGCGCAGTCCGTCACGGCTGGGGTGGGGCAGTTTTGCACCAACCCAGGCCTCGTGGTGGGTATCCAGAGTGCGCAGCTCGATGAGTTTATTCAGACTGTCGCGCGAACTGTGTCCCAGGCGCCGTCGCCGATGCTCACCATGGGTATCTGCAGCGCCTATCACCAGGGCCGCGAGCGTTTGAAAAATCTGCGCGGAGTGCATCTCGAAACTCGGCAGGCTGAGCAGGCCGATTCCGCGCATGCGCTGGCGGCGCCGTCGGTGTACAGCACCGACGCAGAGACGTTCTTAGGGACGCCCATTCTCTCCGAGGAAATCTTTGGTCCATTGACATTGGTGGTCGCCTGCCGCACATCCGACGAAATGCTCGCAGTTGCCCGGAGCCTGGAAGGGCAATTGACGGCGACCATCCACGCTGGCGCTTCCGATCCTGCCGCATCACGGAGTATTGCTGAGATCCTCGAAACCAAGGTCGGCCGATTGATCTTCAACGGGTTTCCCACCGGGGTGGAGGTCGCCTCGGCGATGCAGCATGGCGGCCCATATCCGGCGACGACCGACAGCCGGTCGACCTCGGTCGGCGCGGCGGCTATCTTGAGGTTTCTGCGTCCTGTGTGCTGGCAGAATGCTCCGAATGAACTCCTGCCGCCGGAGCTTCAAAACGACAATCCGCGCGGCGTCTGGCGTCTTGTCGATAACCAATGGACGCGCGAGGCAATCGCATGACTGCACTTCTCACCATCGCCCGCGCGAGCCGGATCTCGGCCAAAGATCGCATGCCCGAATTGATCTCCCGTTTTCGCAGTGACCGAAACTGCCTGGAGCGTCAGCTGGCCGTTCCTTACTCCGAAGTGTTCTGGACGCGCCGTGAATCGTTCCTGCAAGAGTGGCGCGGAGCATTGGAAGCGCTGCCCTACGATGAATTGAGCCGGAATGATCGCTGTGACTGGCGTTTGCTGTCTGGCTTGCTGGACGCTGAGGAGCGCCGTCTGTCCCAGGAGCGCCGCCGATTTGCTGACGCAAAAATCCTGCTGCCGTTCGCCGAGCGTTTGACGGATTTGGAGACACGCCGCCGCCGGCGAGAAGATATCGACGCTCAGAATGCCGCCAAGCAATTGGATCACGCATTGACCGAGCTGCGCGCCGCCAAGCTGCGGCTGGACGCGGACCGGGATTCTCTTTCCCCCACAAGTATCGCCGATGCGGCTGATGCGGCTCTCACACTTCGCGAGATGCTGAAGGAGTGGTTTGCGTTTTACAGCGGTTACGATCCGCTCTTCACATGGTGGGTGGAAAAGCCCTTCCAGGCGCTGGACTCCGTATTAGAACAGTACGCAGTGTCTTTGCGTCCCGCTGTCGGCGAAATTTTAGGCGCCCCAGTTGGGCGCGCGGCGCTCTGTGATGAGCTTCGCTACGCACAAGTCGCCTACACTCCGGAGGAGTTGATCGCGGCGGCGCGCGAGGATATGCTCTCGTGCCGGACTGAACTGCGTCTTGCGGCGCGTGCGATGGGATGCGGTGATGACTGGCGCGCTGCGCTGGAGCTTGTGAAGCAAGATCATGTCGCGCCCGGCGAGCAGCCTGCGCTCGTGCGCGAACTGGCCAATGAGGCGATCGCGTACGTCGAGGCGGAAAATCTCGTCACCGTTCCCGACCTCGCGCGCGAATGCTGGCAAATGGAGATGATGTCGGCTGAGCGTCAGAAGATCAACCCGTTCTTCACCGGCGGTGAGACCATCGCCATCTCCTTTCCGACAAACGCCATGGAGCACTCGCAAAAAGAAATGAGCCTGCGCGGCAACAATCGCTATTTCGCCCGCGCGACGGTCCACCATGAACTGATCCCCGGACACCATCTTCAGTGCTTCTGTCAGGAGCGGTATCGCCCATACCGCCGTATCTTCTACACCCCATTCTGGGTGGAAGGCTGGACGCTGCACGGGGAAATGCTGCTCTGGGAGCGCGGGTTCGCCCGCACTCCGCAGGAAAAGATCGGCATGCTCTTCTGGCGTCAGCATCGCTGCGCCCGCGTGATCTTCTCTTTGGGGTTTCACCTGGAGGAAATGACGGCCGACGAATGCATCGAAATGCTCGTCTCCGAAGTCGGCCACGAACGCGACAACGCCGAAGCCGAAGTGCGCCGCTCCTTCGAGGGCGGATACGATCCCCTCTACCAGCTCGCCTATCTCATCGGCGGCATGCAGATGCACTCCCTGCACCGGGAACTGGTCCACGGCGGCCACATGACCGACCGCGAGTTCCACGACGCCGTCATGCACGAAAACTGCATGCCGATCCCGACCCTGCGCGCCCTCCTGACAGGGGACCCGCTGGAGCGAGATTTTGATGTGGATTGGAAGTTTCTGGGCTGATTTGTCTCCTTTTGTCCCATCCCGTGCTTCGCCCCCGCTGACCCACCCCCGGCCTCCGGCCGACCCTGAGTGACCTACCCCGGCGCTTCGCGCCACCCCTCCC
>JAOQAA010000191.1 GCA_025963815.1 Capsulimonas sp. | reverse complement strand
GTTTGGAGAAAGATTGCGAAGATTGCATATCAGACATAAGCGTTTGTTTGGAGAGGGAGGCGTCGCCGGATGCGCATTGAGGGCCGGCGCTGAGAAGCAAGAGAAAACCAATTGCGCGGAGGGCGTGGCCAGTGAGAAAACGATGAATGCGTGTGCTGTTCACAGTACCTCGTCAAGAGCTATGGCTCTTCATCAACGATAGGTTAAGGCTATGGATAATTATACTCTGACAGCACAGTTGATGATATGGACAATCCACACGCAAATATATCGTTTTGCACGATTAGTAGCCACCCATCTTTGCGAATGTGAGACGCTGCACCCGGCTTTCATAGCCGGGTTCTTAGGACTTCTCCGCCACCGCCATGACCGTCTCAAAGTGCGGGGCGTCGTCCTCGCGGCCGACGATGGAGACATCGATCGCTTGGAAGTCCGCGCCGCGCAGCAGCTCGATTAACTCGACCTGGGAGAAGCCGAGCCAGACGTCGCCGTACAGTTCGCGGGCGCCGTCGAAGTCGTGTTTTAAGAGGTCGAGAATGGCGATGCGGCCGCCAGGGCGCAGAATGCGGCAGGCTTCGAGAATGGCTTTCTTGGGATGCAGGGCGTGGTGGAGCGCCTGGTGCATCAGGACAAGATCGACGGCTTCGCTGTCGATGGGGAGTTCTTCCAGGTCACCTAGGCGATATTCCAAGTTCGCGACGCCGTTGCGGCGGGCGACATCGGCGCCGTACTCCACCATCTTGACGGAGTTGTCCACGGCAATCACGCGCTTGGCGCGCTGGGCGAGGGAAAGGGAAAGCGTGCCTTCGCCGGCGCCTAAGTCCGCGATGTCGATGGGCGGCAGCAGTCGCAGGAGCATTTCGGAAAGGGCCTTCCAGCTTCGGCCGGGTACGTAGTCGCGGCCGAAGCGGCCGGCGAGTTCATCGAAGTAGCCGCGCAGGTCGTCCTTGCGGCGATTGAGGATCAGTTGCAAGCCCTGGTCGTCGTGCGCCGCTTCGGCGATTTCTTCCGTGCATCGGCTCAGGACTTCAGTCAAGATCGTCTGCGCTCCGGGCGGGGCGGACGCGCGGTAGATGCTTTTCTGGCCGACGCGCCGAGCCTCCACAAATCCCTCTTGCTTCAATTGAGAGAGCTGCATCGAGATGCTGCTCTGTCCGACGCCCAGAATTTCTTGTAATTCGGCGACGCTCAAATCTTCCTGCGCGAGCAGCCGCAAAACGCGCACGCGGCCCTTGTCGCCCAGCAATCGTAACGATTTCAATAAGTCCATAAAACTATTATATCAAGAAATCATGATTTATTGATGGTTTTCTGGATTAATGTGCGGTATAATCCGAGCGGAGGAAATTTTATGACCACCGTTTTGGAACCAGTCGTGGCGAACGACTATAAAGTCGCCGACATTTCCCTGGCCGATTGGGGCCGCAAAGAGATCGGCGTCGCCGAGTTCGAGATGCCTGGCCTGATGTCGATCCGACGGAAGTACGCGGCGGAGAAGCCGCTTCAGGGCGTTCGCATCACCGGTTCGCTGCACATGACGATCCAGACTGCGGTCTTGATCGAGACTCTGGTCGACCTGGGCGCGATCGTGCGCTGGGCGAGCTGCAACATCTTCTCGACCCAGGACCACGCCGCCGCCGCCATTGCGGCTACCGGCGTTCCGGTCTTCGCCTGGAAGGGCGAGTCGCTCGAAGAGTACTGGTGGTGCACCTACCAGGCGCTGGCGCACACCGATGGAACCGGCCCTGAGCTGGTCGTCGATGACGGCGGCGACGTCACCCTCTTGATCCACAAGGGCTACGAGCTGGAGAACGGCTCGGACTGGGTGAACAGCCCGTCGGAAAGCCACGAAGAGTCGGTCATTAAGGATCTGCTCAAGAAGGTTTACGCCGAAACCCCGACCCGCTGGCACGATGTGGTCGCGGCGTGGCGCGGCGTCTCCGAGGAGACCACCACGGGCGTGCATCGTCTGTACAAGATGCAGGCGGACGGCCAGCTTCTGGTTCCGGCGATCAACGTCAACGACAGCGTCACCAAGTCTAAGTTCGACAACCTCTATGGCTGCCGCGAGTCGCTGGCCGACGGCATCAAGCGCGCCACCGACATCATGCTCGCCGGCAAAGTCGCGGTCGTCTGCGGCTACGGCGATGTGGGCAAGGGCTCCGCGCAGTCGCTGCGCGGCATGGGCGCCCGTGTCGTCGTCACCGAAGTCGATCCGATCAACGCCCTTCAGGCCGCAATGGAAGGCTACGAAGTGAAGACGGTTGACGATACCCTGGGAACGGGCGACATCTATGTCACCTGCACCGGCAACGTCGACATCCTGACCTTCGAGCAATTGTCCAAGATGAAGGATCAGGCGATTGTCTGCAACATCGGCCACTTCGACAACGAGATCCAGGTGGATCGCCTGAACACGGCGCCGGGCGTGACGCGCATCAACATCAAGCCGCAGGTGGATCAGTACACCTTCGAAGACGGCCGCTGCATCTTCATGCTCGCCGAAGGCCGCCTCGTGAATCTCGGCTGCGCCACCGGCCACCCGAGCTTCGTGATGTCCGCCAGCTTCGCGAATCAGACCTTGGCGCAGATCGACCTGTGGGCGAACAAAGACGTCTACGAAGTCGGCGTCTATACCCTGTCCAAAAAGCTGGACGAGGAAGTAGCCCGCCTGCACCTGGAGAAGATCGGCGTCAAGCTGACCACGCTCACCGCCAAGCAGGCCGACTACATCGGCGTCCCGACCGAAGGGCCGTACAAGCCGGATAGCTATCGGTATTAATTAAATCGGCTGCTCTGAAGCCGGGCCATTTGGCCCCCCTGCCCCCCAATCCTGGGGGAGGAGTTTATCGCGGGTGTGTTTTGAGATGCCGACTCGTATCACCGATATCAGAAATCGGGGCAAACGTCTCATTCGATCAAATCACCCAACGACAACCTCCTCCCCCAGGATTGGGGGGCAGGGGGGGCGATTCCAATTCTATAATCAAATTATAGATATATTTGTTGCAATCGCAATTTAGGATAGCCATGTCTCTCAAAACACACAATCTCGGATATCCCCGGATCGGCGCGCGGCGCGAATTAAAAAAGGCGCTGGAATCCTATTGGGCCGGCCGGTCAACACAGCCAGAACTCTTAGACACTGCGGCCACCTTGCGCAAGGCGCATTGGACGGCGCAGCGCGACGCGGGGATCGATTGGATTCCCTCCAACGACTTTAGCTTCTACGATCAGACACTCGATACGAGCGTTCTCTTCGGCGTCGTCCCTGAGCGATTTCAGGCTAATACGAACGGCAAGGTCAATCTCGACACTTATTTCACGATGGCGCGTGGCCTCGACACGGAGAACCATTCGACGGAGGGCGTCGCCGCGCTGGAGATGACGAAGTGGTTCGATACGAACTATCACTATCTCGTGCCGGAGTTTGCCGCCGACCAAAAGTTTGCGCTGTCGTCGTCTAAGCCGCTCGATGAATTTCGGGAGGCGCTGGCGCTAGGCGTTCAAACGACGTCTGTGCTGCTCGGGCCTGTGTCGTTTCTATTGCTCGGCAAATTGCAGGGTGAGGGTGGGGATGATGTCAAAGCACATCTTCTGCGCGAGCTCCTGCCGGTCTACGCGGATCTGCTCAGCCAATTGAAAGCAACCGGAGCTAAGTGGGTACAGATCGATGAGCCGTGTCTTTGCCTCGATCTGACCGCGCAGCAGCAAACTTGGTATGAGGAGGCCTATCGTACACTCGCCGCCGGGGATACGCCGAAACTTATGCTGACCACTTACTTCGGCGATCTGCGCGACAATCTCTCGCTGGCCTGTCGTCTGCCGATTGACGGCTTGCATATCGACGCCGTGCGCGCGCCGCAGGAAGTCAACGCTGTTTGCGATGCCCTGCCGGAAAATATCTTGCTCTCCGTCGGTGTTGTGGATGGCCGCAATATCTGGCGCAACGACTTTGCAAAGTCGCTCGAACTTCTGAGCTCCGTTCGCAATCGGATCGGCGCGGATCGATTGATCGTCTCGCCCTCATGTTCGCTGCTGCATTCGCCGTATGCGCTCAAGTACGAGAAGCAGATCGATCCAGAGATCAAGAGCTGGCTGGCGTTCGCGGAAGAGAAGCTGGCCGAGGTGAAAATACTGGCCCAGCTTGCCTTCGATGACACAGGCGCGACAAATCCGACGCTGAGCGCGACCTTGAGTGAGAATACAGAGGCCATTGGCGTACGACGCGCGAGCGCGTGCATTCACGATGGAGATGTCAAAACGCGGATCACGTCCATCGGTGAGGATGATTTCCATCGCTGCACGCCGTTCGCCGAGCGCGTGACGGCGCAGCAGGCGCATCTGAAGCTGCCGCTGTTTCCGACGACGACCATCGGCTCGTTTCCGCAGACCACCGACGTGCGCGCCGCCCGCGCCCGTTTCAAGAGCGGGGAGTGGTCTCAAGAGCAGTACGATGCATTTTTGGAAGAGCAGACCAGAGACGCCGTGCGCTGGCAGGAAGAAATCGGCGTCGATGTGCTGGTCCACGGCGAGTTTGAGCGCAACGACATGGTGGAGTACTTCGGTGAGCGCCTTTCGGGATTTGTCTTTACGCAAAACGGCTGGGTGCAAAGCTACGGCTCGCGCTGTGTCAAGCCGCCGGTGATCTTTGGCGACGTCAGCCGGCCCGCGCCGATGACCCTGCGCTGGACGGAGTTCGCCCAATCTCTGACTCAAAGCCCGATGAAGGGAATGCTGACCGGGCCGATCACCATTCTGCAATGGAGCTTCGTGCGCGACGATCAGCCGCGCTCCGTCACTGCGCAGCAGATCGCGCTGGCCCTGCGTGATGAAGTGCGAGATTTAGAGCAGGCGGGCATCGGCGTCATCCAAATCGACGAGCCTGCCCTGCGCGAAGGTTTGCCGCTGCGCCACGCCGACCGGGACGCCTACTTGTCCTGGGCCGTCGCGGCGTTCCGGCTGGCGTCCTCGGGTGTCCAGGACAAAACGCAGATCCACACGCACATGTGTTACTGCGATTTCAACGACATCATGCCGAGCATCGCCGATCTCGACGCCGATGTGATCTCCATCGAGACCGCCCGTTCGCAGTCCGAACTTCTGGACGCCTTCGCGCGGTTTGAGTACCCGAACGACATCGGCCCCGGCGTGTGGGATATCCACTCGCCGCGCGTCCCATCGGAACAAGACATGATCGCGCTTCTGGAAAGCTACGCCCGGGTGATCGATCCCCGGCGTCTCTGGGTCAACCCCGACTGCGGTCTCAAGACCCGGCATTGGGAAGAAGTGCGCCCCGCGATGCTCCATCTGATGGCGTGCGCTCGCGCCGCGCGTCTGAGTTTGGGAGAACGTGTGTTGGCCCTCCGTGGAAACAATGGGAACAATGCAAGCATCTGAAACGACGATCACGAGAAATTCCGTGACTTTCCAGAGTGATCTGCAAAACAGGGGTCAAACTCTGTTCCTATACAGCACGACCCCGCCCCGCGCCGACATCGAGCAGGAGCGCCTCTCAAGCGCCGCCGCGCGTTTGGCGCGGCGGGCAAATGGCATGGCCTTAAACGGCGTCGTGGTCTATGATGTTCAGGAAGAAAGGGAGCGGACGGACGATCCCCGTCCGTTCCCCTTCCGTCCCAGCATCGATTCGCAAGCCTATTCCCAGCGTCTATGCGGCGCCGTCCGTGCTCCATTGATTACATACAAATGCATCGCGGGCATGTCCGAATGTGAGTGGGAGCGCTGGCTGTGTGACGCCGGCGCAATGGGGATCGAAGCCGTTTCCGTTGTTGGCCTTGCCAGTTCCCGGATGAAACAGCCGGGGATTACGCTCACACGCGCCTTAGAAATCGCTGCCGAATGCGGGCCTCAGCTCTCCCTCGGCGGTGTTGTGATTCCCGAACGTCACATCCATCAAAACGAATGCGACCGGCTCCTGAAGAAAGCCGACTTAGGATGCCGCTACTTCATCTCTCAGGCAATCTATGATCCTGACTTAACGATTCAATTGCTGTGCGACTACGCCCGCGCCTGCGACAACGCTGGCGTGGCGCCACAGCGCATCTTCCTGACCTTCGCACCCTGCGGCTCCGAAAAGACGCTGAAATTCATGCGCTGGCTGGGGATGCAAATTCCAGAAGCGACGGCGCAGCGAATATTGACAGCGGAGGCGCCTGCCGCCGAGTCGGTCAGCATATGTGTCGAGAACTTTCAGCGTATCCAAGAGGCGGTGGCGGAATTATCGATTCCGCTCGGGGTGAACGTGGAGAGCGTGTCGGCCAGAAAAGACGAGAGCATGGGCGCAGTCGATCTGCACCGTGCTTTATTTGATCTGTCTGAGACGTATATCGGGCGGCGTTTGTAAACAAGTGAGTGCTCCAGAGACGCTCACTTCGCTTCGGGATTGTCTTTCTTTTGCTGATATATCCCGGCAATAAAATCTTTCATTGCCTGCGCCGAATCAAACTTTCCTAACGCCGCACTGGCCAGCGCGGCGCCCAGGCCGGCGGAAATCCCAAATTGGTCGACCGTTTGCGTATCCGCTCCTCGCTCGATCAGCAGCGACACAATGTCAGTGGCGCCATTTGTGGAAGCCTGCATCAGTGGCGTCATTCCCCTGCCGCCGCTATCGTTCACGTTTGCCCCATAATTCAGGAGCAGACGCACCATCTCAATGTCCTTCGCGTCGATTGCCGAGCTCAGGATCGTTTTGCCGCGCTGGTCTACCGTATTGGCGTTCGCTCCCGAAAGCAGCAGCACTTCCGCCAATTCTCGGTAGGAACTCGACACGGCGATCCGCAGGGCGTTCCACTCGAAACGGGTCCCCTTCTCATTTGGGTCGGCGCCGGCATCTAGCAGCAAACGCGCGGATGCGATATCGTTTCTCATTGCTGCCGAAGCAATCAGTGGGGTGTCCGAGGCTCCGTTCGTACTTGGGTTCGCCCCACGCGCAATCAAATTGGCAATTAATTCCGTGTTCTTTGTGATAACAGCGATCGAGAGAGCCGTCCAGCCATTCTCGCCTTGCGTGTTAATGTCGGCCCCGGCCTGGATGAGCAGATCGACGATTTCAAGGCTTTGTGCTGAGACGGCGTGCATGACGGCGTTATGGCTGCTCTGATCCGTGATGTCTGCGGATGCGCTGCGCTGAAGGAGCAGTGTCGCCAGGTTGACGCGTCCGGTTGCCGCCGCCGCCATCAGCGCGGTCATGCCGGAGGTATGTCGAGTATCGATCTCGCATCCTTCGTCAAGCATCCTCCGAACCTGATCTTCATTTCCAAGAGCGGCATGCTCTACGATGCCAGCCTGGGCGCCTGCATTCAGAAGCTGCTTCGCCAATGGAATCGATCCCGCCAAAGCCGCCGTGAGCAGCGCTGATTGCCCCCAGCGGTTGACGGCGTGGACGTCTGCGCCATGCGTGATGAGATCGGCGACGATTGGCTCGTGTTTTTTGGAGACGGCATGCATAAGCGCGGTTCGCTCGTATTTGTTTGGCAG
>JAOQAA010000171.1 GCA_025963815.1 Capsulimonas sp. | reverse complement strand
TCTTGTCGCCATGCTTAAGCGCGTTCGTGATGAGCTCATTGACAATAAGTGACAAGGGCATGGCGGTGTCCGTTGACAATGAGCAGCGGGTGGGCCGGCAGACGAGTTCTGCCCCAGGCGGCAAGGTTTGACGGACGGTCTCGCAGACGGCGTGGAGGAATTCCCAAGCTTCGAAATGCCCGGCGTTCGGGGTGGCGTAAAGCACGCGTTGCGCCGCTGCCATCGCGGCAATCCGCCTGCCCGCCTCGTCAAGAACGCGTCGCGCCTCTTCGCTTGCGGTATTTTTCGCAGCCAGAAGAAGCAGCGATTGCAGCATCTGCATATTGTTCTTGGTGCGGTGATTGAGTTCATTCAGAAGAAGCCGTTGCTGCGTTTCGGCCTGGCGCCGCTCGCTGATGTCGACCAGCATGTTTATTGCGCCGACCACCTTGCCTTGCGCGTCGCGCAACGGCGTTGGAAAAGGAATGAACGGGACGCGCGTACCGTCTGGCCGCTCGGCGATCGCTTCGGTATTCCGGATCGACCGGCCCTCCTTCAGCGCCACGGCCATGGGGCATTCGTCGTGAGGCAGGGGCGTGCCGTCGGGAAGGTAAAGTTTCCACGTAACGCACCACTCGTCCGAGCCGATAACGGGCGTTCGTCCCGCCAGATCAACCGCCGCCTGGTTGAAATACGTGATGAGGCCTTTGGCGTCGGTCGTGTAGATGGCCGCCGGAACCGCTTCGAGAAGTTCCTGAAGGCGCTGCTCGCTGGCGCGAAGCTTTCGGTCCGCCTCAATGCGCTCCCCGATATTGCGTCCTATTTTGGAGGCGCCGACGATCTGCCCGGCCGCGTTGCGCATGGGCGAGACGCTAAGCGAGACATCGCGAAGCGTTCCGTCCTTGTGTTTGCGCGTCGTCTCATAGTGATGAATGCGTTCGCCGGCCCGGATGCGCGAGAGAATTGCGGGCTCTTCGTCAGGCCGGTCGTCCGGAATCAGCATTGTGACCGGGCGGCCGATCGCTTCTTCTGCGGTATAGCCGAAGAGCCTCTGCGCTCCCGCATTCCATGTCCGGATGACACCGTCGAGATCCTTGCTGATGATGGCGTCATCGGAAGACTCGACGAGCGAGGCCAGATGAAGAAGGTCGCGTTCCGAGGCGGTCCGGAGCCTTTCGGTCTCTTCGCGAGCGAGGCTGAATCCCAATTGTCGCGCGAGCGTCAGGGCGACATCCAGTTCCTGTTCCGAAAACGCATGCGGCGCGTCGTGATAGGCCATGAACTTGCCCGCCAGCGCGCCGTCGCGCATGATCGGGATGAAAGCGACCGCGCCTACCCCTTCTTGCCTGATAGTCTCTTTTAGTTCTTCTGGAACATTGGATAAGGCAACATTTTCGAAATAGACCGGCGCGGGATTTCGCTCGTCCCTCGTCCAGGGCGAATGGCCTTCAACCGCCCGTCGGTAACCCTCGGACAGATCGCGCCACGCCACGAAGCGCATGATCTCGCCGCCTTCGTACAAGAGGATGGACGCCCTTGTGCACCCGAGCCCGCGAATGATCGCGTCTAGCGCCGCTTCGTAAATGTCGCCGCGCTTCGAGACGCGCTGAAGCCGCTCGGAAAATGCAAACAGCGCGGCCTGCTCGTTCATCCGGCGCGCGAGGTCCTGTTCGGCCTTCTTGCGGGCGCTGATATCATGCTGCACGCGTACGGCGTACAGGAAGCGCCCCGCGCTGTCCCGAACACTGGACGAAGTTACCTCGGCCCAGAAATATCCCCCTCCGTTCCGGCGGATGCGCTTTTCGACCGTGTAGCGGTCAAGGCTGCCTGCGACCTGCGACCGGAAGTTCTGATGGTCCAGCTCAGAGTCTTCCGGCAGGGTCTCCTCAAAAATTGTTTTTCCAAGCAACTCTGGAGCAGGATGACCCATCAGGTCGCAGAGCCGCTGATTGACCCGCAGCATGCGGCCGTCGCGGTCGACTTCAACGATGCCCACGCCGACGTGCTCATAAGTCGCGGCTAATCTGGCATCGCGGGCCATGATCCAGTCGTCTGGTCTCGCATCGAGGGTCTCGAACCGATCGCCGCCGACCCGTTCGTGGAAGCAGTTGATGGCGCCGACGACCTCGCCGCTTTCCGAGCGGACCGGCACGATGTGAACGACTGCCCAAATGTGGCTGCCGTCGGGGCGTTCGACGCGGCCTTCCACGCCGCGGATGGGAACGCCCGTCCGGAGCACTTCGGCCATGGGCGTTTGGTCTCGGGTAATCAGCCGGCCGTCAAAGAAAAGTCGGTGGGATCCACAATAGAGTTCGCCGCTGTCACCGATGCGGGGAACCCGTCCCCAGAGCTCGCTTGCCCGCGTATTGAACCAGAGAATTCGCCCTGCGCCGTCGCAGGCATAGGCCGCGACAGGCAGTTGCTCGATCAGACCTGCGTCGGGATTGTCCCAGCCGTCCCGAACAAGGCTGGAAACATCTCCATAGCTCCCCGGCGTCGACTGTAGATTCATCCCAATTCCCCCCTGACGAGCAACCTGCCTAAACGCCCACGGCCAGAATTTGTTCCTGTCCGGTGGGCTTGTTTGCGGACAAGACTTGGGGTCGGTGGGCGCCATCCACTCGACTACGGTCGTCCGGATGCGGCTTCAGGAATGCGGTTTAGCCTGCTTCACATCCGTGGACAGGCCGAAAAAGCGCCTCCTGCGATTGGTCCCGCGCAACGTGGCCGTCATCGAAAAGCGACCCTATCGTTGTACAGCCCGGGCGATTGCGTCCTCGAGCTCCTGCGCCTGAAACGGCTTTTGCAGTACCGGCACCCCCGCCCACTCGGCCTTGATCCCGGACGAGCCGTAGCCGGTGGCGAATATGAAAGGTATTTT
>JAOQAA010000170.1 GCA_025963815.1 Capsulimonas sp. | reverse complement strand
CGCACCGCTGAAGGAACTGCCGGTCCAGGCGCGTAAGCAAATGGGGATCACGGTGGATGGTGACGACGGCGTCGTCGTGCAGAGTGTCCGCCGCGGCTCTCCCGCCGCGTCCGCCGGCCTGCAGGTGTACGATGTGATCCTTCAGGCCAACCGCCGTAAGATTGGGGACACCGCCGAGCTCAACACAATCATTCAGAGCCTGAAGGTCGGGGACACGCTCGCGCTGCTCATCTCCCGGGACGGCCAGTCGCAGAACGTCACGGTCACTCTGAAGGAGCGGCCGCAGGACTTCGACATGCAGCAGATGCGGCGCCAAACCGCTCCGCAGCTGGCGCCCGACCAGGGACAGGATCAAGGTCCAGATCAGCAGAGCCCCTTCTAAGCCCTCACCCCCAGCCCCTCTCCCGCCCGGCTAAAGCCTGGGAGAGGGGTGTCCAAGCTTCACAAGCCAAACGCTGTTCCGCACTACGCGAACAATGTTTGGCTTTTACTCTTTTTTAACAGCATTCGTGAAATACGTTTGGCTCTTGCCATTGGACATCCCTCTCTCAGGCTTTAGCCGGGCGGGAGAGGGACCGAGGGTGAGGGTCTCAAGGGCCACAGCGATTCGCTGTGGCCTTTTTTATTTGGGGATTGGGTACAATACCGGCACATGTGCGACATTGCTGAATTGATGAATCATCTCTGCCGCCGCGCGGTGGAGATCGACAACGCTCAGGCGCTGCTTGAGGAATTGAGCGAAGCGACGCTGACGGCCACAGGCGCCGATCGTGGTTTTATCGCCGTAGCCAACACGGATACGGGAGAGCTTGCGCTGATCGCAACTTCCGGCGAAGGCTGGACGGATGAAATCCGGGCGCGCCGTCTCAAGATTGTGGACACCGCCAAGCCCGCCGCCGACGGCAGCCCCCGCAACGGCATTACCTCTCATGTCGCCGCCTCCGGGAAGCCCTATATTACGGGGAATGTCGACGAAGACCCGTATTACTTCGCCTTCTTTGACGATGTATGCAGCGAAATCGCCGCGCCGATCCTCGACGGCAACGGCCACACGCGCGGCGTTATCAACCTCCAGAGCTTTCAGCAGAACCATTTCACGCCCCAGCATCTTCTGATCGTTCAGGCGGTGAGCAATCTCGCCGCGATGCGTCTGATGATCGATGGCTATCGTGTGCGTGAAACAGCGCTGGTGGAGATCGGCAAGGACTTAAGCGCGATCGCGGACGCGACGCAGCTCACCCAGCGTGTCGTCGATGTTGCCGCCGAGGTGCTGCGCTTTGAAGACTGTTCGCTGTTCGTGCTGGACAAAGACAGAAACCATCTCGTGCTGCAGGCATCGCGCGGCGGTCTCGCCGATCGCATTGGCGAAGCGTCCTATCCGCTGGGTGAGGGGCTGACCGGGTGGGTCGGTAAGCATGGCGAAGCCATCCGCACCGCGAAGCCACAGGAAGATCCGCGCTGGCAAGGGCGTTTCCAGGAGTTTCCCTCTCAGGACATCGGGGCCTTTTTGGCCGTTCCCATTTACGGCCGTCACGGCGTGCTGGGCGTCCTGCGTGTGCTGCGACGCAAAAGCGTGGCGCCCTGGTTTCGCCGCGAGTTCACTGACGACGATGAGACCGTGCTGATGACGATCGCGTCGCAGCTTGGCGCGGCGATTGAGAACGGCCGGATTTTAGACCGCCTGGTCAACACCGAGCGCATGGCCGCCTGGGGGGAGATGTCCGCGAAGGCCGCGCACATGATCGGCAACCGAACCTTCGCCATCAAGGGCGATCTCAACGAATTGGAGTATCGGCTTTCGGAGTCAGAAGATCGGCGAGAGGACTTTCGGGCGCTGGCCGAAGGCATTCGGCGCGGCATCTTCCGTCTCGAAGAGATCCTGCAGGAGTTCCGCGACTTTGTCCGCGCCACGCAGATCTCGCTCACGGAAAGCGATCTGAATGAGATCATCCGGCAGTGCGTCGATGAAAGTTTCCCCAAGCGCAGCCAAGTCCAATTGGAGATGAGCCTGGCCGAGAACCTGCCGCCAGTAATGGCGGACGCCCCGCGCCTCAAGCGCGCCTTTTCCGAGCTGATCGAGAACTCCGTTTCCTTCCAGCCCGACGGCGGCCGTCTGATTGTGCGCACGTCCCTGGCCGACCATCCCGACGCCCTGCAAGCCGCCCGTCTGCCGCGCGCGCGCCAGTACGTTCAGGTGGAGTTCCGCGACACCGGCCCCGGCGTCCCGGACGACATCAAGCCGCACATCTTCCGCCCGTTTTACACCTCGCGCGCACGAGGAATGGGACTCGGTCTGTCGATTGTCAAAGGGATTTTGGAAGCACACCGGGGCAACATCGTCGAAGTAGGTGAAGCCGGCGAAGGCGCTGACTTCCTCGCCTTCCTGCCCGCCAAAACGGATTAGTGATGGGGCGCGCATCAACGCCATTTCCATTCCATGCACTCGGCTACCGGTGCAACCCGTTTCGTGTGCTATCCGACGAGGAGTGGGGCGAGATCGCCTTGCTTTCCGAGCCCACGCGCATGGCCCTCGCCGGTAATTCCCACGTACAAATTCTTGGGCGGCGCGGGCGTGGCAAGAGCACCGCTCTGAGAGGTTTCGTTCACGCCGTGCGCGCCTCCGGAGCGTCAGTCGCCTACGAGTACATTCCCCCTGGCCGCCACCAATTTTTGACCTCGCTGGATGGTTTGGAGATTTTTGCTCTCGACGAAGCCCAGCGCCTGTTTCCCTCCGAATGCCTGCGTTTGGCGTCCGCCGCCAAAAGACACGGGACACGGCTGATTCTCGGCAGCCACGCCGACTTCCGATTCTTCCTCAAGCCGCTTGTCACCGTTTCGCTGGATTCACCCAACCCGGAACACTTCGCCGCCGCCTTGCAGCGTCGCCTGGATTATTTCGCCCTGCCGGATGCGCCGTGCGCCGCGCTCTCACCCGAAGCTTTGCGCTGGCTGATCGATTGCTATCGCAGCGATCTGCGCGGCGCCGAGCATCTGCTCTACGAGGCTCTCCCACGATTGGACGGGCCGCGTTCCCTCACGCCTGTAGATCTTCAGCAGGCCCTCACGGCGCTTCCGGCGGGTGGGGGAGGATTTGGATCGCTGCTCCCGCTGCTGTCAGCCGTGCGGCGATGGACTGCGCGTCCTCGGGAGCCGCATTCTCCAGCAGCACCGAGGGAGCCGCGTTGATCATGTCCTGGATCTCCTGAAGACTAAGACGCGGCAGCTCCTGCCGCATCGCCTGCATAACCTGGTTCTCACTGCCGGTCACTCCTTGCAGCACGATATCCACGCCGCCCTGCGCCTTTTGCGGCGCGGCGAATGGCGGAGGAGTATTCACAGGCATCGGCGTTGTGGGAATAGCGCGCGCTTCGTTCGGAGCCGGGGCGCTTGCGGGCGTCCCCGACGCGCCCGTCAGGATGAATGGAAGCGCGCCGCGCGGGTTGACTTTCCATGGGACATCCACGTCCACGGCAACCTCCCAAACGATACTCACATATTTGCCCGAATAGCTCCAGGGCGACTGCGGCAGCGTGAACTGAAACGGGATCTGAACCGGCGTTCCATGGGTCAGCCGCCCTTGGAAGATATCCTCTTTTTGCGCCACTCCCGTTTCGCGCTCACCGCGTCCTTCCGTGCGCCATTGCAGGGTCACCCACAGATGCCGGCATTCAACATCGGCGTTCGGAGTCACTGTGACCAGCCCTCGCACGACTTGCCCCGCTCGGAACATTGGCGGAGGGGAGAAGGACTGACCCTCATCAAATGTCATTTCGATCTTTGCGAACGCCATCGTTATTCCTCCACGCGCTCCGGCGCGACCGTAAATACAAACTCATCTTCATACGCCGGCCATCCCGCCAGCGTCACTTTTGTCTGGATCACCCAATGCAGACGGTTCTTTCGTCCTTCGAAACTGTGCATAGCGTCCAGAGGGATCTGTACGTCCCACTGCCGCTCTATGACTTCTCCAGTATTCTTCTGCATGGGACCATACGAATGCGTATGGATCACCGTGCCCTCCGTC
>JAOQAA010000166.1 GCA_025963815.1 Capsulimonas sp. | reverse complement strand
CATCGCTAAAGACAGCATTAATTGCAAAAACAATATTAAGATCAATCGCTTCTTGATAATTATTCATAATCTTCTTATCCTCACAGTCATGACGTGGACGGCGATACGTCCGCATCGAAAAATTGATCCGCCAGATGCTGAACGTGCTCGCGAATGTCGTCCGGCCAATTCTGGACGGTTGCGTGGAACCCTATTCTATTAGCAACGAAGAGCGCACGCAGCGCTTCTTCAAACCCGACTTCGTTTCCGGCGATGGCGGACATAAACCGATACGCCGCATCCCGCAGCTGCCGCGCATGATCCTGCTTACGCGACGCCCGCATTTCCTTCTCGACCAGCTTCCTCAGTGTCACCGACGCCCCGCCCGACTGGCCAGCGAGCCAGTCCCAATGCCGAGGAAGCAGTGTCACCTCACGCGGCACAACGCCCAGCTTAGGCCGCCCGGGAGTTCGAGGCGCCTCGTCGGACAGATCGTCCGCCGGAACTGCATCGCTCGCCGGACTCTGCAACCGAGCGAGCACATCTTCAATCGTCCCCTGCAAATTCAGATCGATTTGCTCGCCGGACACAGCATCAAAGATCAGCACCATATGGCCCGACTGCTGATCCAGCGCCCGCTTCGCAGCAATCGCCGCATCCACCAGAGAACCATGAGACACACGATGTGCGCCTTCAAAAGCAATATATGTCGAATTCACTGTCGCCAAAGCCAATCTCGCCTGGTTGCGTTAATATTACCCGGGTAAAACAAAAGAGTCAATATTACCCGGATAAAAATATTCCGCCAGAATTATCTTATGCTGCCGCCATTCTAAAAACAGCTCACAAAAATGCTGCCACCTACACTAATAATGAGTATTCGTACTGATTGTCTATAAATGAAACATCGCGCCTCATGGGCACATTCCGGTTCATGGAGCACGTATGCCATAGTATGGTAAGTTTCCGGATGGATCGACGAGGAATTCCCAATGAAGTTCTTAAAAAGTCTGTTCCTCATTATGGCCGCGCTTACGCACTCTCCAAGCATATTGCGCGCGGCGCCGCCGCACCCGGTTCTTGTGCTGCGCGAAGGTCTGGACGGACCAATCAACGAGTGGACCGGACCCGCGAAGTGTGCGCTTTATGATGATGGAACTGTTATCATGGACACCAGTAATGAAATGATAAGCTCGCGGGCTGAGCCTGCGTATTACAAATCCACCTTGCCGAGTGGAGGCGTCAAACGGCTCATCCAATCGCTGTCCGTTCCAAAATTACTCAAGTCGTCCAAGACATACGGTCAGGGAGAAGGCGTTTCCTGGCGGCTCATTTACTGGAGTGGAGCACAAAAGCGCTCCGTGATGATCATCGGCTCGTTAAACGCAGCGCCTCCCGGGTTAAGACGGTTAGTGGGACAGCTTGAGCGTTTCCCCAATCGTGATCAGCAGTATATCAATTACGATTGCGAAATTCTATTTTCTAATAGCAGCGATGCCCACGCGATTACCTGGCCGTCGTCCTGGCGGAAGCCGCCAATTCCCAGCAGTAATTACCCATTCGATATTGGACAGAAGTTCCGAATAGAAACCGATCACGCCCTGTGGCTGCGGCGAATCCTGCGCAATGCAAAAACAGACAGCGTGGTCGTTGACGGCCGTATCCGACGTGTCCTCATCCAAATAACGCCACGTCTGCCCAACGATTTTCTTTGGGTGAACGATCCCACTTGATTGAGTGATTACTTCACTGCCACATAGAACAATCGGTCGGAGCGTTTGCGGGGCGGGTCAGTCGAGTATCCGTCGTACACGGTCACGATGGCGAAGCCTGCGCTGCGGAGCCATTGGGTGATTTCGTCTTTAGCGTAGCCTTTTTGGATGTGGGTTTCTTTGAAGGTTTCGCGCTCGCCGGTGCCGGGATCGTAACTGAAGGTCATATTGACGGTGCAGATGCGGGTTTCGGGGTTATAACGGGAGCGCCAGCGGTAGTGCAGGGGTTCGTCTTTGCGCGAGCAGCTCTGGTTGAACATGCCCTGTTCCAAGGCGAACTCGGTGTTGACGTCAAAGATGAAGCTGCCGCCAGGATTAAGATGATCGTGCATTCGGCGAAATGCGGACTGAAGGCGGTCGTCTTCGAGAATGTTATTGAGACTGTCGAAGAGGGAGATGATGGCGTCGAAGCGGGATTCGCCGAGGTCCATATCGGCGGCATCCTGTTCGTAGAATGGGATAACTAAGTTCTCTTCTTGGGCGCGCTCGCGGGCGATGGCCACCATGGGGCTGGAGAGATCGACGCCCGCTGTGACGTAGCCCCGCTGGGCGAGCATGCGTGTGGCGGTCCCGGTGCCGCAGGCGAGGTCCAGCACGGATTTGGGCGCGAGATTGTGCTTCTTCCAGAGACGCTCGACGTAAGCAATCCAGAACCGATACGGCACGCCGGACATCAGATGGTCGTAGTACGGCGCGACGGCGCCGAAGGCCGCAGGAGTTGTGGGATTGGACGAGGGAGTGGCTGGCATAACGGAGGATGATTCGACTCGGGAGGCGCGGTTTCCTTCTCCGCACGCCCGCTGAGGTATAATGTTTGTAAGTCACAGCAAAGAGTGGAGGCCCAGCGCCATGGGTGAGTTAGTCTATCCGCGCCGCAAAACGCGCGCGGTGCGCGTCGGCAATGTGTATATCGGAGGAGATCATCCCGTGGTCGTGCAGAGCATGATCACCGAGGAGACGCGCAATGTGCAGGGCTGCGTTGAACAGATCATCGCCATGCACAACGCCGGCTGCGAGATTGTTCGCGTCACTACCCCCACCCTCGCCGAAGCGCACTGTCTGGGCGAGATCCAGGCGGAAGTGCGCCGGCGCGGTTATGAAGTGCCGCTGGTCGCCGATGTGCATCATCAAGGCGGTGACATCGCCGTCGCCGTCGCGGGCTTTGTCGATAAAGTGCGGATCAACCCGGGCTTGTTTGTCTTTCGCAAGCCCCGACAGCGCACGGATGACTATACGCCCGCTGAGGTTCAAGAGGAGCTGGCGGCGATCGAAGAGTCGCTGCTGCCCGTGATCAACGCCTGCAAGGCGCGCGATATCGCCATGCGCATCGGCGTCAACCACGGCAGCCTTGCCGAGCGTCTCACCGTCATGTACGGCGACACCCCTGAAGGCATGGTCGAAAGCGCTTTAGAGTATATTCGTATCTGCGAGGCGCACGGCTATCACAATCTGAT
>JAOQAA010000156.1 GCA_025963815.1 Capsulimonas sp. | reverse complement strand
GGCTGGCGGCGGGTTTGGCGAGTTACCGGCGGGATTACGCCGCTTACTATCAGGATTGTCGGCGCCCCGACTCGCCGGCGATGCGCGACTCGAATCCGACGGTAATCCTCGTGCCCGGCCTGGGAATGATCGCCTGGGGCAAGGACAAAAGCGAGTCGCGCGTGACGGCGGAGTTCTACAACTGCACCGTCGAAGTCATGCGCGGAGCGGAAGCCATCGACGAGCATGTCGCCCTCCCGGCTCAAGAAGCGTTCGACATCGAGTACTGGCAGATGGAGGAAGCCAAACTGAGGCGCATGCCGCCGGAGAAGGAGCTCGCTCGGCAAGTCATCGCCGTTGTCGGCGCCGGCAGCGGCATTGGGAGAGAGGCGGCGCATCGTCTTGCCTCCGAAGGCGCGCAGATCGTGGCTATCGATCGGGATGTCCGGGCCGCAGAGGACACCGCAGAGGCGATCACGAATCAAATTGGCAGGGGCGTCGGACGGGCGGGAACCGGCGTTTCCGACTGCGGTCCGGCGGTTGGCTTAGGCGCGGACATTACCGACCGCGCCAGCATCCGCGCGGCTTTGAACGCCGCCGTCCTGGCTTATGGCGGCGTCGATTCGGTGGTGGTCACCGCCGGCGTCGTCGCCGCGCCGGACGCCTCGGGCCATATTTCTGATGAGAAGTGGGCGCAGACATTCGCGGTGAACGTCACTGGGAGCTATCTTGTCGCGGATGAGATGCGCTGGATCTGGGACGCGCAGGATTTGAGCGGCGGCGGGTTGGTGCTGACCACATCGGTGAACGGCGTGGTGGCGAAGCGGGGCAGCTTTGCTTACGACACCAGCAAGGCGGCGGTGAACCATCTGGTGCGCGAACTCGCCATTGACCTTGCGCCGCGCATCCGGGTGAACGCAGTCGCACCCGCGACCGTGGTGCAGGGCAGCGCCATGTTCCCACGCGACCGCGTGACCGCCAGTCTCATCAAATATGGGATCGCCTATTCCGAGGATGAGGCGGACGAAACCCTGCGCGGCCGGCTCGCCAAGTTCTACGCCGACCGCACCCTGCTCAAGGAACCCATCACGGCGGCCGACCAGGCGGAAGCCATCTTCCTGCTGCTCTCGCGCCGGCTCGCCAAGACCACGGGACAGATCCTGTCCATCGATGGCGGCCTGCCGGAAGCGTTCCTGAGATAACGTAGCGACTACCAAATAGGGAGGATCACTGATGAACCGACGAGATCTATTGAAAGCAAGCCTGGGGTCGATGCTGGCCGTCCCGCTGCTCTTCCGCCAGGATGCGGAGGCCGCCTCTCCACCGCATGCTATGGCGCACCCGGCTGTGGAGGAGACGCATTGGACGGCGCAGAGCGATGTCATCTGGAAGACGCCCAGCAAAGATGCGTCCGGCGCCATGCCTCTCGGAAATGGGGAGCTTGGGGTCAGCCTCTGGGTGGAGGAAAGCGGCGACCTGATCTTCCTCATCAGCCGCAGCGACGCCTTCAGCGAAATCGGACGCCTGCTCAAGGTTGGTCAGGTGCGCGTCACGCTCACGCCCAATCCGTTCGCCGCCGGCGCTCCGTTCCAGCAAGCGCTGCGTCTGCGCGATGGCGTCTGTGAGATCACGGCGGGGGAGGGAGGGGGACGGATCGCCCTTCAGGTATTTGTCGACTCCGAGCAGCCGGTCATTCACTGTGTCGGAGAGGCGGCCGCCGGCGTGCGGGTGCAGGCGCGGGTGGAGAGCTGGAGACAGGTGGCGCATACGCTGATCAGCGATGATGAGAAGAACTCCGCCTGGACGATGCTGGGAGCGCCTTTCCCGCTGGTCGAGTCCGCGGATATCTTCCCGCCCTCTTCCCATAACGCCGTCGTCTGGCTGCATCGCAATGAGACGTCTCCCGCGTTCAGTGAGACCATGCGCGTGCAGTCGCTGGAGTCTGTGTCCAGCGCGATTGCCGACCCGCTCTTGCACAGGACATTCGGCGGCTGGCTGACCGGCTCGGACTTCGTGGCGAACGGGGACGATGCGCTTGTTACGCCCGCTCCGGTCCGATCGTTTGACCTGCGGGTGGCGGCGCCCTGTCTGCAGACTGAGACCGTGCAGGAATGGATCACTTCGGCGCATCGCGCCGCCGACCGCTCCGCCCACGCCGCCGCGGCGCTCCGGCGCACGTCGGCTTGGTGGCGCGCCTATTGGGACCGGTCCTGGGTTGTGGTCGGCGGCGACCATGGCGTGGAGGCGTCTATCTCTCCGGTGACGCGCGGATACACGCTGCAGCGTTATATGCAGGCGTGCCAGGGGCGGGGCAGTTACCCGATCAAGTTCAACGGCGGAATTTTCACGGTCGAGCCGAAGGCGGAGGGCAAGCCGCATAACGCCGATTGGCGTCAGTGGGGCGATCCGCACTGGTATCAGAACCTCCGGCATATGTACCATCCGATGCCGGCGGGCGGCGACGCCGAGATGATGGATCCATTCTTCCTTCTCTACGAGCGGGTTCGCCCTCTCGCCGAAGCCCGGACACGAATTTATCATGGGGCGGATGGCGCCTACTTCCCAGAGACGATGACGGTATGGGGCGCCTATGCGAACTCCGACTATGGCTGGGATCGCAAGGGCAAGCAGCCCAAAGATGTGGACAGTCCCTGGTGGCGATACGCCTGGAACCAGGGCCCCGAATTGGTCGCGCTCTTGCTGGACCGCTGGGACTACACTCAGGACAAGCGTTTCCTCAGGGATCGCGTACTGCCGATGGCCGTCTCGGTGCTGACCTATTTCGACACCCGATTCACCAAGGATGCTCAGGGGCGGGTGCGGCTGGATCCCGCTCAGTCGATCGAGACGTTCCGGACCGGCGTCGTCAACGATATGCCGACAGCAGCGGGATTGAGCGAGATCACGGCGCGGCTCT
>JAOQAA010000050.1 GCA_025963815.1 Capsulimonas sp. | reverse complement strand
CACGAATTGGGGCGGAGGGGCAATCCTAATGTGGAGGGGCCAGTCTAATCCAGTGAGGCGCTGCGGCTACCGTGTGCTGAACGTCACGGCGAATGTGCTATTGGCCGTTCCCGCCGCCATGCCGTCGCTGACGGAGGGGCAATCGGGGAGCGCGGGCGTTCCGTTGTAGTTGCAGTCTTCGGCCGAGGCGACATACCCGCCGGATACCGAAGAGCCGCGATACCACTTGGCGTGGCAGTCCGTCATCAGGTAGTTGGAGCCGTCTGTATGGAGGCCCGTCCTCGCCGCGTAGCCGCCTCCGTACGGCGGCTTCAAGATCGCCGCCGAGCAGTCGCTTCCATTCAGGCAGCCGGTCATGAGATTGCCGCCCTCAGCGTAACGATCGGTCCGGAACGGATAAAGTCCCGCGCCGGGATTGCCGTTGGTAACGCTGGAAACGACATTCGCTAAGCCTCCCGATTCTGTCGGGTCTGTGACGGGCCCAAAGATTCCCTTGACTTCACACAGCAAGACCGTCTTCGCCGGAGCCGCCAGCGCCGCGATGGCCTGACCGCCGATGCGGGAATCGGAAGAGTTGCCATCCGTGCGCAGGAAGTTAAGGTTGGCGGCGTAGGAAACGGGATATGAAACGACAGCGCCGTTTGTTCGCTGCGACGTATCGTCATCGGGGCATTTGAAGACCCCGGTGCTCTTGACATAAGGATAAATCGTCCCCGCCCAGCCTTGTCCCAGCCCACCTGGGATGACGCCGATGGGGAAGCTCTCGTCGTTGTCCTGGGTGTACTGCGTCATGCCAAGGCCGATCTGTTTCAAATTGGACAGACAGGAAATTTGGCGGGCCTTTTCGCGGGCTTTCGCGAAGACAGGAAAAAGAATGGCGGCCAGAATCGCGATAATCGCGATGACAACTAGAAGTTCAATCAAAGTGAACGCGTTTCGGGAACGGCTGCTGTTAGTAAACATGATGTTCTCCTTGTTAGCTCTAAGATTTCGAAATGGCGCGCAGGGAGCCATTTGCCTGCGGCGATTGATTGCAATGATCGTATGGAAGATCATTTGTATTATAATGCGTTAACAGCTTTCCGTACATGTTAAAAATGGCGCAATACTTGTCTCTCCTGGCAAGTATTGCGCTCTGGATTCAAGAAACTGTTACTTTGCCTGCGACTTCAGCACCCATCTGCCCGAGGCCATTTCCCGTGAAACGCCGTCGGGCGTCGTGACGGTCGCGGTGGCGTTCGCCGGGATCGTCACGTTCATGGTGACGTTCCGTCCCTCGCGGGTCCAGTTGGACACGATCATGCCCTTTGGAGAATCGAAGGAGCACTTGACCCATTGGAGATCGCCCAGCATGTGCGGCTTGATCACAATGTGTGAAAAGCCGGGCTGCTTTGGATCGTAATGGATTCCGCCCAGCGTTTGGTAGAACCAGGCGTCCACATTGCCCGCCTGAATTAAGAGCGCTTCGCTGTTCATTCCTGGGTCGCGCGTGTCGTAGTCCCATCGCTCCCAGATCGTGTTCGAGCCGCTTTTGACCATATAGCCCCAGCTGGGCCGGGTCGTCTGCGTCGCTAATTTCCAGGCGACATCGCCTCGGCCATAATCCGTGAGCACCTGCATCAGCCACTGGTTGCCGATCAAGCCAACGGTGAGATGCCCGTCGTGCGTGACGAGAATATCGTTGGCGAGGTTGTCCACGATCTTCTGGCGCTGCGCCGGGTCGGATGGAGCCAGGCCGAACGCCAGCGGCAGCACGTAAGAGCATTGTGTTCCGCTGGTGTATGTGCAGGTTGCAGGGTCGAAGAAGCGGGCGAGGAAGGCTTTGGCGAGGCCATCGGCCAACTCGCGCCACATGCGCGCGTCGTCGGTTTTGCCGAAGCGCTCGGCGGCGCGCTGCGCGATCCGCACGTTGTTGTAATGATAGGTCGACGCTACTAAGTCCAGCGGGGTCTTGCCGTTGTCTGGGATCTTGCCGCCGATCGTGTAACCGTCGCACCAATCGCCCCAATCGACGCCCTGGGTGGTCCCATCGGGAAGCGCATGAATACGCTGCATCGCGAGGACCCACCGTTTGAGCGCCTCGTAATGGTCTTGCTGGAGGCCCGTATCGCCGTAAAATCCGGTGTACCAGTCCGGAATGATCGAGTAGACGCTCGGCCACTCCAGGCCGTTCCCCAGTTTCCAGTACATGGAGACTGAGGGGAGGCTTCCGTCCTCGCGCTGCGATCGGCGAATGTCCTGCATCCA
Organism: Capsulimonas sp.; assembly: GCA_025963815.1. Classification (GTDB taxonomy): domain Bacteria; phylum Armatimonadota; class Armatimonadia; order Armatimonadales; family Capsulimonadaceae; genus Capsulimonas. Next base: position 1,534 of record JAOQAA010000050.1, on the reverse strand, counting down.
CTTTGTGTAGAAGGCGGCGACATCGAAGTTATAGGCGTTGCTTTCGCTGTCCTTGGCCGGATCGCCCTCCCAGGGCATCCGTTCGTCCCGGTCGGGATCGAGCGGCGCGCCGCGCAGGAACATCTTCATTCCCGTCACCATGGCGGTGTGAATCTTGTTGACCGTGTCATTGGAGCAGGAGAAGTTTCCGACCGGCCGCACGTCGGTATGGATGTCCAGGCCCTCGAAGTTTTCGAGTTTGGGCGTTCCGTGAAAGCCCGTCACCTGGAAGCGCCGGAGCCCCTGTCCTCGGAAGACTGGGTTCCATGTCTCCATGCCGTCTCCTGCAAACGTATAGCGATCGGTGGAGAGCGCGGAGCGGTTGTCGGCTGTCTTGAGTGTCCCATCGGGATTCAGGGCGTAAGCGCTCGTAATCTGTACGGTATCGCCGCGTTTGCCGCGCGCCTTCAGGCGGATATTTCCGTAGAAAGTCGCGCCCATGTCCAGGACGTACACGCCGGGTTTAGGCGAGGTAATCTTGATGGGCTTGACGATGCGTGTCACACGCATTGGCTCGATCATTTGCGCGACAAGAGTTCCGCCGGGGGCGGGCATGATGTCGGGCGCCGTCCAGAGCGTGGAGGATGCGATGTAACCTGGCTCCGCCCATCCAGAAAGCTCCATGCGCGCGTCGTAGATCTCGCCGTCGTATTCGTTGTTGGAGCGGATCGGCCCCTGATCGGTCATCTTCCAGCTTTGATCGCTGCTGATCGTTTGCTGGGAGCCGTCGGAATAGGTAATTTCAATCTGCGCCAAAACGCGAGGCGCGCCGAAGTTTTGCGAACTATAGGGCTCGACCATCCGGGGAGTATGGTAGCGGCCGTTGCCGATCACGACGCCGACGGCGTTCGCGCCATTCCGCATGAGGTGCGTGACATCCGTGGTCACATAGTAGTCCGCCTTCTCAAAATCGGAAAGTACGGGGTCCATCATATGATCCGTGGCGGGTTTGCCGTTCACGAACAGCTGGAAGAGGCCCAAGCCGCACACATACGCCGTGGCGCGGACGATCTTTTTACTCGCCGTAAACTCACGCCGAAGATACTCGGCGGGCAGCAGCGGGTAACGGGCGTCTCCAGCTGCATTGAAGTCTCCCCAGGGCTGCATGCCGTAGGCCCCAAGATCCATCGCGGCCTTCCAGACGCCGTCTTCGAAACCGTTTGCGTTCCAGCCCGCGCCAGCCGTTTCCGAAGACTTCCACTCCGAGCCGGTCTGAAAGAGGTTCGTCTCGCCATCGACGTATTCGATTTTGAGCGCGCCGAGGAAACCTGCCGGAGTTGGGTTCGTGTCGCCAAGATTTTCACCGGGATTGTTGCGCGCCTGCACGGCCAGTATGTTCGCGCCGTCGTGAAGGAGAGGAGCCACGTCGATCATCTGCGGCGTACGCCAATCGTCGCTCTTGCCGGCTTCTTTGCCATTGACATAGAGCGTGAACGCGTTGTCCGCCGTGCCGACAAACTGCGCTCGCTTGATCGTCTTTACGTTCGGAAGATTG
>JAOQAA010000727.1 GCA_025963815.1 Capsulimonas sp. | reverse complement strand
TGGCGCTCGCCTGAGCCGCAGCGCCCGGTGTGATGGTCACGAAACGACCGACGCCGATCGCGGCGTTCGGCGTCGGAAGCCAGGCAAAGAAGACATGCGAAGAGGCGTTCGTGACCGTCCCATAAATGTCGCCCGACGCATTTCGGCCATGGAACGAGACCGTACTGTTCGATGGAGAGAATCCCGCCGGCAATCCTGGATTAACATATGTTCCGGCGTCATAAATCGCCAGCACATGATTGCGGACTCCATAAACCCGCCCGGAATTATCGATAGCGCAGGGCGTAAACTCGCCTAGATCCTTCATCTGCACGTTGCCGGGAACGCCGTCGTGGCTCAGATATGTGTAAAGGAAGCCGTGCTGCGGCGACGCGCCGGCGGTAATTCCGACCACCTGGCCGCGGTAATTGATCGCCGTCGGCTTGAGAGATTGATCCACGCCACGCGTGAGAACGCCAAGATCGATCATCGATCCGGATTTTTTATCCGAGGAAGGCGTCCAGAGAAATGGGTGAACGGTCGCGCCGGTCACCTGCGAGTAGCCGATAATCTGTCCGCGATCGTTCATTCCCGCCACGGAAAACAGGGACCGATCGTTCCAGTTTGCGTACGGCAGATGAGGGAGATTGACCGTTCCGCCTGCCGCGCTCCAAAAAACGCCGATGCCGCCATTGATGTTTGTCCCAACGGCCCCATTGGGTGTGAGGATCCCCATGCCGTACGCGTCGCTGGCCTGGTTGAGGCCCACAGGCGCGTTCATGCCGACATCCCGATACGTATACTGCGGGTTACTAGGCGCGGCCGCGACAGAATGCAGCGCGTAAAAGATAAGTCCGGCGGCGACGACGCCGCCGTTCCAAAGGCGATCCTTCATGATCGATTCTCCTAAATCCTGTCCTCCCGCCTTGCGGGGGCGATGTGCTGTCGAGAAACGATGCCTGCAAAATAACCGCTGGTTCGTATCACCGCTTTCATTATACGATTATCTCGGGAATATTTAAGCTTGCCTGAAATAAATAATGGTTTGAAATATCACGATTATCTCACGATAGCGCGTTATGATAAAGCAGTAAACACTGGAGGAGAAAGGGCGAGAAGATGACACCCGAACAGAAAGACTTGATCGTGCAGAATTTCAGCGACGTGAAACCACGCGCCGTCGAAGTGGCGGCCGCGTTTTACGCCCGCCTTTTCACGCTGGACCCAACCCTGAGGCCGATGTTCCTCGGGGACATGAAGTCGCAGCAGAAGAAGCTGATGGATGTGCTGGCGACAGCAGTCGACAGTTTGGAGCGGTTGGACGAACTCGTCCCGGTTTTGTGGCAGCTCGGAAAACGTCATGGCGGCTATGGAGTTCAGGACGCCCATTACGACACCGTGGCGACCGCCCTCCTCGGCGCGCTGGAGGCGGAGCTCGGTCCGGAGGCGTTCACGGCGGCGCATAAGGCCGCCTGGACCGATGTCTATACATTGATGGCGACGGTGATGAAGCAGGCGGCATCCGAAGGGGTCGTTGCGCGGGGCCGGCGATAGCAGGGGGAAATGACTGGGAGCGGTGCGAAATCTCAGAAGGAAAAGCACTCATTATTACCGAAATTATCCTTTGAGATTTTGTCCGGTACTTCCCTTCGCATTTTATGGACACCACACCCCAACCCATGCTCCAAATTCAGCTGCTCGGCGATCTTGTCGTGCCCTGCCCTGGCGGCGCCAATGCACGCTTTGAAACCCGGCGAGCGGCCTCGCTGCTGGCGTTCCTGGCGGTGCATCGCCGCCGATCTCACCCGCGTGAAGAGCTGATCGAAATGCTCTGGCCCGATGAGGACGCGGACGCCACCCGAATTCGCTTCCGTCAAGTGCTTTCGACGCTGCGCCGGACACTGGAATCGGCGTGCGTGGATGCGTCGGATCTGCTGATCGCCGACCGGGTTTCGGTGCGCCTGAGCGCTGATGTCTCCACGGATGTCTCACAATTTGAGGATGCGCTGGCGTCCGCCTCCCGCGCCGACACGGCGGAGGCGCGTGTCAAGGCGCTGCGCCGGGCGGTGGACGCTTATGGCGGCGAGCTGCTGCCGGGCTATTATGATGACTGGGTGCTCGGTGAGCGCCGTCGTCTGGAAGAAGAATATCTGACCGCGCTCAGCCGCCTGGCTCAGGCGCTGAGCGACGCCGGGGACCGAGATCAGGCGCTGGAATATGCACGCAAAGCGGTCCGCCTGGATCCGCTGCGCGAGGAGAGCCATGCGGACGTGATCCGTGTGCTCGCCGCCGATGGCCGTATTGCGGAGGCGCTGCGGCAGTTCCGGGAGCTGGAGCAGGTGCTTTGGAAAGAACTGCGCGCGATGCCGGGCGCGGAGATCCAGACCCTGATCGAGCCGCTGCGCAGTGCGCCCACGTTGGTATTCGCTCCCGCGCCAGTCGCCGAAACCGCGCCGCAGCCCGGAACTCCTGTCGGGGCAGATGCGCCCCGGCGTGAAATCCCCATTCCTCCGATCGGCGGCATGCCCGCCCGCCTTACCCGATTTTTTGGACGCCAGACGGAAATTGAAACACTTTCCGTGCTGCTCACCTCGGCGATTGATGACGAGACCAGCACGCGGCTGCTAACGCTCGTCGGCTCCGGAGGTTTGGGAAAAACACGGCTGGCTTTGGAAGTGGCGCGCCGGGTGGCGGCGCATTTCCCAGGCGGCGTTTGGTTCACACCTCTCACCGATGTCGGGGACGCCAGTCTCCTCATTTCGGCGATCGCCGACTCGCTACGCCCCGGCCCGCCTCCCGGCGGCGATCTTTGGGAGCATTGTCTGACGCGTCTCGGCGGCGGACGGACGCTGCTGGTGCTTGATGGGATGGAGCATTTGGTGGACGAAGGCGCGCAGACCGTCCGCATGCTGCTGGAGCAGCGGGAAGAACTGACGTGCTTGGTCACCTCGCGGCGGCGTCTCAACCTCGGCGGCGAGCAAGATTATCCCGTTTCTCCCCTCCCGGCGCCGAACGAGTTCGAGGAGCCGGATCTGGCGGCGCTCACGCCGAGCATGCAGCTGTTTCTGGACCGCGCCCGCCAGGTCAGCCCGCAGTTCGCGCTGACGCCTGCAAACCAGGCGACCGTCGCCGCGCTCTGCCGCCGACTGGAAGGCATCCCCCTCGCGCTGGAGCTGGCCGCCGGCTGGGCGGGAGCGCTCACCCCCGCGCAGATGCTGCCGCGACTGTCCCAGCGATTCAATCTGCTGGTGAGCCGACGCGCGGATATGGACGCCCGGCACCGCAGCCTGCGCGCGACGCTGGAGTGGAGCTGCGAACGCCTCGATCCGGAGCTGCGTCAGTGCTTTGCCCGCCTCGCGGTGTTCCGAGGCGGCTGGACCTTGGAAGCCGCCGAAGAGGTCTGCGAAGAGCCGCAAGCATTCGATATTTTGAGCCAGCTTGGGCAGCATTCTCTGCTCGTCACCGACGCGCTCGGGGAAGTGATCCGCTTCTCCATGCTGGAAACCCTGCGCGAATACGCCTGGGAGCAATTGTTACCCGACGAGGCCCTGCCGCTCGGACGCCGGCATGCGCAGTGGCGACAGGCGCTCGCCGAGGAAGCCGCGCCGAAGCTTACCGGACCCGATCAAATTCTCTGGCTGGATCGACTGGACGCCGAAGCTGAAAACCTGCGCGCCGCTCTGCACTGGCGCAATCACGACGGATTAGGCCGATCCCAGGAAGACAATGAAGCCGGCTTGAGCCTGGCGGGCTGCTCATGGCGCTTTTGGGATGTTCGCGGCCATCACGAAGAAGGCTTGAAGTGGCTGGAGACATTCTTAACATATCACGACGACGACGTCCCCACCATCGCCCGCATCCGCGCCCTGGAGGCCGCCGGCTCGCTGGAGCTTGCGCGTCGTGAGCCAGACCGCGCGCGCCCCTGGCTGGAGGACGCGGTCGCCGCCGCACGTGCGCTGGGTGACCAGAAACGGCTCGCCAGCGCTTTGTGCAGTCTGGGCGAATGCCTCTGCGACGGCGATGACATCGCCGCCGCCCGCACCGCATTCGACGAAAGCCAGGCGCTGTTTCAATCCACACGCGACCACTTTGGCTCGGCGCGCACCCTCGCCGGCGGCGCCCGCATCGCCCTGCGCTCCGGCGATTACCAGGACGCCCAGTCTCTGGCCGACCGCAGCGCGGCGATGCATCGTATCGCTGGCAACCTCAAAGGCATGGCGGGCGGCGTCCATATGAACGGCGTCGCCGCTCTCCGCCTCGGCGATCTTCCGACCGCCCGCAAGCGCCTCGCCGAAGGCCTCCTCCTCTGGCGCCAGCTCGGCGATAAGCTGGGCATGCGTCAGGCGCAGGCCGACCTCGACTCCTGCGTGTGAGCCCTCACCCCCATCCCCTCTCCCGGGCGGCTAAAGCCTGGGAGAGGGGTGTCCAAAGGTCGGCTCCAAAACGTATTTCCCTATGCTTTAAGCAAAAACAAAGCTCCTTGTGCAAAGCCATGTTCGGATATTAAATGCTGGACATCCCTCTCCTCTGGGAGAGGGAACGAGGGTGAGGGCTTCATTTCAAGGCCAGCGTCGACAGGATCTGCGCCGCCGCCGCGACGGCGAACAGCGCGCCCATATACCCGTTCACCACCCAATTCCCATACATTGCGCCGCGCGAAGTCGTCTCCCAATCCTGAATATCCTGCCGCGCGGCGTCTGCCTGCGCCGATGCCGACTGATCCTGTAAAACGAAATTGTTATCCATTGAACTCCTCCTTCGAAGCGCTTCGGTTATGAGAAGAGTATAAACGCCGACGGTGAGACAAACGTGAGAGGGGCGTGATTTGCGCGTGAGTTTTAGGCAATTTTCGCAAAATTCTTTACCTTGACTGAACGGAGCCCTGCAAATATTTCTATTGACAAACAGGCTATTACTTCTTATAATGCGTTTACCCAAACGTGTGGGGGAGGTTCAGATGCACTCAAATCACTTATTTTCGCGGATTGTCGGCAGAGCGGCGATGCTGCTGTTCTTAGGCGCGGCGAGCGGTTTCACGGCCCATGCGCAGGGCGCGTCGCCGGCGGTGGACCGCGTCGAGCCTCCGAGCTGGTGGTCGGGATCGACGATGAACCCGGTCCGCGTTTTGCTGCATGGCAGGAACTTGGCGGGCGCGAAAGTCACGGCTTCGGGGGGAGGCGTGTCAGCGCGCGGCGTTAAAGTCAATGGGAATGGAGATTATGTCTTTGTCGATATCGCGATTGACAAGAGCGCCTCGCCAGGCGTGCGGTCATTGAAGATTACGACGCCGGATGGGTCGGCCACGGCGGCGTTCGAGGTGACGGCGCCTCTCCTCACATCCGGGCGGTTCCAGGGATTCTCGCAAGACGATGTGGTCTATCAGATCATGCCCGATCGTTTCAGCGACGGCGATGCGGCGAACAACGATCCCGCCATCGCGCAGGGCCTATACGGACGCAGCAACCCGTTTCTTTATCATGGAGGCGACTTCCAGGGCGTGATCAACCATCTGCCGTATCTCAAGGACCTCGGTGTGACGGCGATCTGGATTACTCCGGTTTATGAGAACGTCCACCATGCCAACACCCTTCAGGCGAAGGGACCGGAGCCTTACAGCGACTACCACGGATACGGCGCCATCAATCAATACGGCGTCGAACAGCATTTCGGCGATCTTGTGAGCATGCGGAAGATGATCGATAAGGCGCACGCCCTGGGGATCAAGGTCATTCAAGATCAAGTCGCGAACCATATCGGCCCCTATCATCCATGGGCGGACGCCCCGCCGACGCCAACCTGGTTCAACGGGACGGCGAAATCGCATCTCAACAATACCTATCAAATCTGGACAGTGATGGACCCGCACGGCGCGCCGGACGCATCGGCGGCGACACTTGGCGGCTGGTTTGCGAACGTCCTGCCTGATATCAATCAGAACGATCCCGCAGCCTCCCGTTATCAGATTCAAAACGCGCTCTGGTGGGTGGGAATGACGGGGCTCGACGGCATCCGGCAGGATACGATGCCCTACGTTCCGCGAGCCTTCTGGTCCGAGTGGTCCACAGCGATCACGCGCCAGTATCCGCATGTCAACGCCGTGGGCGAAGTGTTCGACGGCGACGCCTCACTCGTTTCTTATTTTCAGGGGGGACATAAAGGTCCGGACGGCGTGGACACCAAGATGGACTCGCTCTTCGATTACCCGCTCTACTTCCCACTGCGGCGCACGTTCGCGCAGGGCGGCTCGTTTCACGATCTCGTCGTCGATGAAGCTCACGACTGGCTCTTCCCGCATGCCGATCATCTGGTCACATTCCTGGGTAACCACGACGTCAAACGCTTCGCCAGCGAGGACGGCGCCACCACGGCCGGCTTGAATCTCGCGCAGACATTTCTCATGACCAATCGCGGGATCCCGCTGGTCTATTACGGCGATGAACTGGGTATGAAGGGCGGCGACGATCCCGATAACCGCCAGGATTTCCCCGGCGGCTTTCCCGGCGACACGCGCGACGCTTTCACCGAAGCCGGCCGCACGCCCCAGGAACAAGAAACCTGGTCCCACCTGCGCAAACTCACCCATCTGCGCGCCGAACTCCCCGCGCTGCGGCGCGGCGCGCAGACAACGCTCTTCCAAACCGACAAGCAATGGGCCTACGCCCGCACACTCGGCGGCGATTCAGTCATCGTCGTTTTGAATAACGACGCGAACCCGGCGACATTCACCGTCCCTGTCGGCGCGGCGGGCTTGCGCGACGGAACAAGGCTGATGGATCGCCTGGGATCAGCGGGATTGGTTGTGGTTGCGGAGAATGGGATGAAGGTAACGCTTCCGGCGCGGGCGGGGGCGGTATTTGTGAAGTGACCCACCGCGCGCTTCGCGCCCCCCACCCTATGACCCACCCCGGCCTTCGGCCACCCCTCCCGCAGCGGGAAGGGAGTTCAGACAATAACGCAGGCGGCTTTCGAAAGAGCAGTTCTTACTTACCCTTCCCGCTGCGGGAGGGGTGGCCGAAGGCCGGGGTGGGTCATAGGTGGCAGGGGGGCGCGAAGCGCGCGGTGGGTCATCAGGAGTTCCCGCGCGGCGGCGCGGTGCTGCCGCGCTCTTCCAAAATGGGCTGAAGAAACACCTGCTTCCTCTCCACGACCTCGCCCTGCACCATCTTCGCGAGCAGATGGCCCGCCTGCGAAGCGACTTCGTTCAGGCGCACGTTCAGCACCGTGAGATGCGGAGCCACAAGACGCATGAAGCGCGCGTTCAGGCAGGTCATCACGCTGACATCCTCGGGAACACGCAGACCGGCTTCCGTCAGGGCGCGCTCGGCGCCAAGGGCGCTGATCTCGTCCTCGGCAAAAATCGCCGTGGGGATATTCGGCTCCTGAAGACGCTGAAGCAGCGACGTATACACACCGTTCTGATGGTGGACATCGTCCCGGTACTCCAGCGTCGCATGCAGCCCGAACTCTTCACGGGCGCGGCACATTCCCTCGAAACGCCCCTGCCCCACCATGAGTTCACGCCGAATATTGTAAAACAAGATGCGGCGATGCCCAAGACCATACAAATACTTGACGGCCTCGTAACCCACGGCGGCGTTGTCCATACCCACCGCGACGGTATCGGGCTGCGGCGACGATCCGCGCACGACATAGGGCAGACCGGTCTGATCCAGAATGGCCGGACGGACGTCGTCGATCATCATATCGGTGATGATCAGGCCATCGCAGGTGTGCGAGCGAGCGATCTGCTCCATAGCGACATTGGGATCGATGTTCGGGCCGCCGCACTGCGCCAGCATTAAGTGAATGCCGTATTCGTTGAGAGTATAGGTCAGACCGCCCAGGATCTCGTGATAGTGCGGAGAAAGTTCGTCGGGCGCATCGTGATCTTCCAGAAACGGCGAGGCTTTCGCCTGTCGGTCGATAACGATCATCAGCGCCGCCGTGTTGGTGCGGCCGCTCACCAGACTTTGAGCGGCGCGATGGGGACTGTAGTTCATCTCCCGCGCCGCTTCCAGGATCCGATCGCGCGTCGCCGCGCCCACACTCTTCCCAGCCCGCGCCCGCCCGTTCAGCACGCGGGAAACCTCCGAGCGAGAGACCCCCACCCGAGCGGCGATGTCTTCGAGGCGAGTTGGCGCTGACAAACGATTTTCCATGACATATCCTTCGGCCGGAATCTCCTGCGAATAAGAGTATACCGTAACACTAATAACTATACCAGTTTGGTACACGCGAAGCACGGAACCCGGTCCGCATCAGTGGAGCAGTTCCGACGCCACCTGTATAGTAAATATAACAACGAGATCAAGATGCAGAATTGGCGTTACCAGCACCTCTTGGTGCTTACCCAACCGTGTGGGGAACGAGCGTTCATCCATTATACCTCGGATTTCGCTGCAAAATAATTTAAAATCCCAGTATGATTTTGCTTGACATAGGACCATTTCCATGCTAATATTAGCCAAGTTACCCAAACGGTTGGGGGAGGAAAAATACGATGCAATCCTATCAGTTCGGAAAAACGACAAAAACCAGTGGATCGGCGAGAACGCAGCGCGGCTTCACGCTCATTGAACTTCTCGTTGTGATCGCTATCATTGCGATCCTCGCAGCCATTCTCTTCCCCGTGTTTGCTCAAGCCCGGGAAAAGGCGCGCGCCATCGCCTGCTTGTCGAATACCAAGCAGCTTGCGCTTGGAGCTATTCAGTATTCACAGGACAATGACGAAAAGTGCGCGGGCGGAACCAACAATTCCGGACTGGGATCGGGATGGGCCAGCCAGCTTTATCCCTACGTCAAGAGCGCGGGCGTGTACCGATGTCCAGACGATTCCTCGGCGG
>JAOQAA010000715.1 GCA_025963815.1 Capsulimonas sp. | reverse complement strand
ATGCCACTCTCCGAAATCGGGTCCCCCAGAATTGGGGCGGAGGGGCCTTCCTAATCCTATGGGACGGAGGGGCTCCTATTCTTACCCTTCCCCCTACTTCGCAGGGGGAAGGGTGGCGCGAAGCGCGGGGATAGGTCACTCCTCCCCCACCGCAGACATGGGCCGCACTCGGATACGATGCTCGCGGGTGCAGAGCAGTTCATGCTCATTCACGCGCACGCCCTGAGTAATATCGATCCGTTCTTCCTGGGTCAATAATCCCTCGGTCGCGTTGGCGAGCCGCGAAACAAAGATCTTGGCGTCGAGCAAGAAGGCGACGCCGCTCGCCGCCTGCACCTGGGCGTAGATATCGGACAGCGTCAGCGTGAGACGGAACGGCCAGCCATCGCCGTTCGGGCCGCCACGCAATGGGTGGACGAAGTTTTCTAATCGCGCCTGCACCGCGCGACGGACCTGTGCGGCGTCGGCCTTCGGGTCGGCCACCAGTGTGATTTCTGTCGAGACGAAGACATAATCGGGTTCGGCGACTTCGAGCACGGTGGTCAAAAGGCGGCGTTCGTCGAGATAGGTCAGGACGTCCCGGCGCACGCGCTCGGAAACGCGCAGGTCGGCGGGGCGGGGCACGGACACGTCACCAGCCAGCGAAGGGACGAGCAGCACGCGGACCACTCCGGGCGGGATGCTTCCGGCATCATGGACGGCGCGCGGCTGGACGCACTGCGCGCGGCCGACGCCGGAAGACGCCCGGCGCGCGAGATATTCATAATCCTCGGCAGTGACGGCGCGATCGCGCATGCGAAGGATCGTCCGGCCCCGCATCTTCGCCCGCTCCAGCGACTCTTGCTCCCGCCCACCCTCAGCCCGCCGCGGATTGCTGACAGTCGAGATATAGGGGATCGAGCTTTTGAGCACCGTCAATTGGTCCGGCGCAACATTTCCCTGCACGCCTCCGCCGTAGCGATAGGACGTGAAAGTAACCGTCAGTCCCTTCGCCGGGATGGCGCCGTGCTGGCGTGTCGATCCGTCGGGCTGCGGGACGTTCGGTCCAAAGAAAATCTCACCCGTGAGAGAATCACAGACAAAGTGCCGATCGTCGGGACCGCTGTCCGCGAAGTCGAGAACTTCCTCCCATGGCTGAAGCTCCGCATGAGAGGCGCCCTGCTCGCCCACGGCGATCGTCTCTCCCGGACGACGCGGCAGGATCGGCGCGTGGCCGAGCGTGAAGACCTGGCCTGCGCTCCCATCGCTCTGCCCTAAGTCCTTCCAGGCGATGACAATACAGTTGCTCGCCGGCGCAGATCCGCCGATGGTGCGCGCCGTGACGGATCGGATCTCCGGCGACTTCTGGTAGATCGCCGGGATGCGGCGGTCCACGCCGCGCGGCGGCAGGTCCGGCGTGTAAACACAGCGTACCCAGTAGGCGCGCCGCCCGCCAAGCCAGCGCGAAACGAGGTTGGACGGCATCGCCAGCTCGATCAGGCCCGAAGGCTCATCGCCGCGCGGCATTCCCGGCGGGCGATTGAAGCCGTAAGTCGTGTCGCGCGGGACATCCAAGCGGTCCCAGCGGCTCTCCTCACCGTTCCAGATCTCCCAGCGCTGCGCCGGATAGTCTTCATCCAGGCCGACCGCCGCCGACTGCACCGCGTCCACTTCCAGCTCGATCAAATTTCCAGACACATCGGCTTCGAAGCCCAGATAAAGGGCGTCGCCCTCGCGCGGAGATGGGCTGAAAATTTGGAAACCCTTCTCACCTGGAGCAAACTCACGTGCGCCGGGCAGCGTGTTCGGGTCGCTGTCGGTCCGGGCGGCCAGAACGTGCGTCAGCCGAGGACGGACGAGACGCAGATCCGTGTCCGTGGCGAACTCAATCGCCTCGTCCGTCTCGGTGCGGACCGTGGCGGCGACGGTATCGCTGGCGCGCAGGGTTCGCTCAAACGCTTCTTCGCCGTCACGATCATCAATGGGGCGTGACAATCGAAAGCGTAAGTCGGTCAGCGCGGGGCTGGGCGGCTCCAGCGACACGCCAATCATCTCCAGGAACTTGATATAGTTCTTCTCAGGAACCTGGTTGAGACGATACAGCGTCATCTCGGTCATATAAGCGAACAGCTCGATCAGCGTGACGCCCGGGTCGGAGACGTTGTGATCCGTCCACTCGGGGCAGCGCCGGCCGATCTGCTGCTTGACGTCGTTGACGATCTCCTGAAACTTACGGTCGTCCAGGTTCGGAGACGGCAGGGACATGGTCTGTTACTCCTCGTCGGGACTGACATAGAACGGAAACACGAGATTGCGATCGGCGTTGGTCGCATGGATATGGTACGCGATACTGATCAGCAGCCGCTCCGGTCGCTCCGGGTCCGGCCCCGCATGCACTTCCTTGACTTCAATGCGCGGCTCATACATCTCGACGGCTTCCTGCGCATACCGCCGCGCCAATCCCGCCGTGGTGGCGTCGTTGGGCGCAAACTGAAGCGAAAACAATTCCGAACCAAAGTCGGGCCGCATCGCCCGCTCACCCTTACGCGTCATCAAAATAATGCGCAGAGCCTCGGCGACGTCCTGCTCCTGGCTGACAAGCTCGATCCGGCCGCGCGAATCTAATTGCGGCGGAAATTTCCAGCCGGCGCCTAAGAAGTCTTTTGTTGGATCGGGCATTGGCTGTGTCTCGATTCGGTCTCTGCCCCGGCTTCGGCCCCCTGCCCCCAATCCTGGGGGAGGAGGTTAGCGGCGGCGTTTGTTGTTTCTTCGTGGCCCGAAAGATCGTTCAGACTACGACCAACTCTTCCCCCAGGATTGGGGGGCAGGGGGGCCAAATCCGGGGCAGGGGGATGAGGGCCTCCTACGGTATCGGTATCGGGATCCCATTATTAATAATCAAGCCCGTGATCGGCACCGTCGGCGCGGTGATGGCAATTGCGCCGCCCGAGGTAATCGCCGTCGCGCCGCCCGCCGTAATCGCCACGGCGCCCGCCGACTGGACATTCAATGCACCGCCCACGGATTGCGACATCGCGCCCCCGACCGTCTGGTTCAGGACGCCGCCAACCGATTGGGTCATCATGGCAGGTGTCGTTTCGTTGATGCCGAGAGCGGCCTGCATACTGAGCGTCTGCGCGGTGGTTAGCGAGATACTGCCGACGGCGTTGACGCTGAAGTTGCCCAGGCAGGTCATGGTGATCGATTGGTCCGTAGATGCGATCGTGATCTTGTTCGCGCCGGTCATATCGACAATATCGATCTTACTGCCGGCGTCGTCTAAGATAATCTTATGCCCCATCTTCGTCTGCGCCGTGATGTTCTGGTCTTTGTCGTTGAGCGTGATGTAATGGCCGCTCGCGGTCGTCAATCGCATTTCCCCCGTACCGTCCGTGTCGTCTAACAAGACCGTGTGGCCGATGCGCGTCATGATCGTGCGACGGTTGACCTTACCGCCGGCGATGGCCTTGCTATTGCCTTCAATCGGCTTGTCCTTGCCGTTCCAGAGAGCGCCGATAATATACGGGCGGCGGATGTCGCCGTGCTCGAAGGCGACGAGAACTTCATCGTCCACTTCAGGAAGAAAATAAAAACCGCGCCCTGGACCGGCCATCGGGGCGGACTGGCGCGCCCAGTAACTCGTGTGGTCTTCGGTCAGCCAGGGGTACTTGACCTTGACCCGGCCTAAGTTTTCTGGATCGACGTTGTCCGTAACAAGCCCCACCACGATGTTGCCGCCGACGGCGGCGCGCTTGCCGTTTCCCTCGCCTTGGAGCAGGCCGAGCAGCGTCGACGGGTTCTTCCCGCTGATCGAGAACAGTGTGGAAAAACCCTCGGCGGGCGTGTACACATGCGTCGTGGCGCTGACTTGGTACTTGCCGCTGAATCGCTTGCCGATGTTCTTGATCTCGATCATCATGCCGGGCTTGAGGGTCGGCTGACCGTGACAGAGGCCCTCGGCTTCCACAAAGCTTCCGCCGAGATCGTCGCACACCGAACGCGCGAGGTCGTCGGCTTCGGCCTGACTGTGGATCGGTCGGTCGGCGATGACCATTTTCGCCGCGCCAAAGGCCTTGGCGGCGATCTCCCCGCCGCTTTTTGTGTCGCCGATCTGCGGGACGCCGACTGGCGTCTTGCACGAGCCGACGATCGGCTGCTTGGTCTTCGGGTCCCAGCCGCGCACCACCACTTCGCTCACCTGCCGCCCCGCCGAGGTGCGCGGCCGGAACGAGCGCAGGTCTTTGCCCCATTCAATGGTCAGCGCACCGGTTCCCTGGTCCTGCACTTTCTCAAAATGCAGGTCTTTCTCACCCTGGACAAACAGACGAAACCCGTTGTAGGCCGCCCGCTCGGTCAGAAACTCCCAGTTGGTCTGGTTGTTCTGAAAGACCCACTCGTGGACCTGCGACGTTGTGTCGGCATGGACCGTAAAGCCGTCTTCTTCGGCGACCTTCTTGACGATATCCGTATCTTTGGACTGCACGAATGAGCGGCTCTTGCGTCCCCGGTGCAATCGGTGCGAACGATCTGAGCAGCGCAGGACGAGGGTCGGCGAGCCATGCGCGGCGAGGTCCATCTCCAGCGCGGTCACTTCGCCCTGAAAGATCGTCCTCAGCGGCATGATGTTCTCTTCGCCCGCCAAAATCTCAATCGTGACGCCTTCCTTGACTTTGTCGCTGTCCAGCCAGACGAACCCCGGATCATGCAGCCGGACGGTGCACAGGTCCGGCAGGTGCAGGCTGTTTTCCACGGTGCAGTCGAGCATCGCCTCCAGGATTTGGGGCTCCTGCTTGCCTCCCACCTTGATATCAAAGTGGGACAGATGCGATGTGTCGGCGTTGGCCATTGCGAAAGCGGCTCCTTACGAAAGCGGCGGGATCGAAAGGATCTGGCCCGGCCGCAGATGCAGCGGGTCGTCGAGATGGTTGTCATCGGCGATTTTGCGCCAATGGTTGGCGTCACCGTACTCTTCAAAGGCGATCATCGCGAGGGTGTCGCGCGGCTGCACTTCGCGCCGCTTGCGTCCGCCCTCGCTGTGCGATGTCGGGTTGGTCGGCTTCTTCTTGGAGTCGTCCTGCGCCTCGGTGAATGTCACATCGGCCATGGCGCGCACGGGGGTGCCGTCCTCCCGAAACAGCGTGTAATTGACCGATAGGCTCGCGACCACCGCCGTGAACTGCCAGTTCGGCCCCCACTGAAACAGACACAGCGGCGGCCGGGACTTTTTCGTCACCGGATGCTTCTTATCCGAATAGATCAGCGCCAGTTCCCAGAGCATATCCACCGATGTCCGCACATCGGCGCCGTCCTCCTCAAAGACATCGAAGAACAGCTTCATCTTGAGCGACCGTGACTGTCCGCCAGTAAAGTCGATCTTGGGGACGTTCTCGCCCGTGTGCTCCTTCGACTTCCAGTTGTTCGTCTTGGCGATCGTGTACTCGGTCGGATTGAACAGACACTTAAAGGTCTTTTTGGTTTCCAGATTTTGCAGCGTCGCGGGAGCCAAAGCCATGTTACGTTCTCCTTTGCCGACTTGCCGTTCTTACGCGCCGTATGACCCACCCCGGCGCTTCGCGTCACCCCTGAGTAACCTACCCCCGGCCCTTCGGGCCACCCACTCCCGGGTTACACCCACCCCGGCCCTTCGGGCCACCCCTCCCGCAGCTGGAGGGGAATGGACTAGTAACGCAGACGGCTTTCTTAAGAGCAATTCTTCCAAACCCTTCCCGTTGCGGGAGGGGTGGCCCGAAGGGCCGGGGTGGGTAGAAGGGGGTTGGCCTCAACGCCCCATCCGTTCCGCCTCATACGCCAGCCGCCGCCTGAGCAGC
>JAOQAA010000711.1 GCA_025963815.1 Capsulimonas sp. | reverse complement strand
TCCCGCGGCGCTCGCCACGATCTCCGCCGTACGCCGTGCGCGGCGCGCACCCGACGAGACGATCAAATCCGGCCGGCCGCCCAGCGCCGTCAGGTTGGCGCCGACCGTTCGGGCGTCCGCCTCTCCCCGTTCGGTCAAATCACGGTCCGCATCCCCACCCGGCGCATGCGCCTCGGCTTTTCCATGACGGAGTAGAAACAACGTTTTCATGCGACTATCTTTCTATTCACTTCTCTGCTGAAGCCAAAAAGCGCGGGTGTAGGCGATACGCAAACCAGCCCGCTCCATATTATGATGGCTGATTGCGTCTAGAGCCACCTGCGCCACAACCAGATCACAGTCTTGCCCCACGGCGTCATCAAGACGCGCTTGCAGCAGCGCCGTCTGGCAGCCCCGCCGGCGAAACTCGGGACGCGTGCCCGCAATGGCGATCGACGCGATTCCATTTTGGATATAAAGCGCGCCCGTCGCCGCAGGAACGCCGTTCACCAACGCTAAGTAAAGGCTCCAGCCCGGAGTATCATAAAGATGCGCGGTGGCGTCGGCCAGCAATGGGAGCAGGGAGTCATCCACGCCCAGAACTTCGGTGAAGCCCGCCCGCCAGGAGTCGGTCCAGAGTGGCAGTTCTTCACGCCGGACGCGACGCACCTCAATATCGGGTGGAGCCGACATTTGCCCCACCATCTTTAGCTCTGATGGAACGGCGTACAGAAAATCGTGAAAACGAAACGGGATCAGCCCCGCCGCTCCCATACTGCGAAGAAGCCCAGCCGTCGCTTGATACGGATTGATGTCGATCCGACAGCCAATTCCCTTTTCACGGTAGAAGCGCAGTATTTCTTCCTGGGCTTCCCATTCCGTCTCATCCAGTCCAAGAACGCGATTGAAAAGAGGTCCCAGGCTCATCGCTTCATTCGACAGCGCGACGGCGTTGCCAAATCGGCGGATCTCGACGCCGAACGGGTTCCCCGCATACGCCTGTAAAACTCTCAGCCACGAGACGATATGGTCAGCCTCAGACTGTCCGATGCGAAGCGCCAGCTCCTGTGTCACCACTGGAAAACTCATCCACTTACCGGCCGATCATGACCGCAATTCCAGCACGAATCGAATGATCCATCGATTTCTTCGCCGCATTGCGCGCATTTCCAGGGCAAAATCGCCGGCATATTATTATGCTGATCGAGGATTTGCTGGGCGGCGGGAGCATCCGCCTCATTCACCACCCAAACCTCCGGCCACATGCCCCCAAAGCCGACGACGTTGGCTTGTCCTCGGACAGACTCGTGCTTCAGCATCGTTGGGATGCCCCGGCTCTCCAATTCGCCGCGTACAACTTCCACTTGCATGATATCGGCGGCTGTAAATACTTTGATCATCGGTATCTCTTTTCCCGCTCTGGAGGCTCACACTCGCTCGAAGTCAATAAATCCACGCTCCGGGTCGACGCCGCTGAGACGGACGTTCACGCGGTCGCCGACATCGAGGCCGCGCTCGCCTTGCATAATACGCCCTTCGACGGGAGGCGACAGGACGCGCACATAGGTTCCCTGCGCCTTGACGCCGGTGACGATGGCCTTGAACGTTTCGCCAACTCGCCCATGAAGCAGCACGGCGGCGGCGGACTTGCGCACGATGCGCTCCACACGCTGGGCCGCGCCAGCGCGCTCATTGCAGTGCGCGGCGATCGCCGTCAGTTCGTCCAGTGAATACGGCGTGGGCGCCCCCGCGCAGGCGGCTTTGAGCAAGCGCTGCGTGACGAGATCGATATATCGTCGATTGGGGGCTGTGGAGTGCGTGTAGCCGAAGACGGCGAGGCCGAAGTGCTCGCCCAGATCGCCGCCCGGAGGGATGACGGCGTACTCTCCTGGGCCAAGCAATTTGACGATGCTCAGAGACAGATCGGGAAAATGGTCGGAATCGGCCGCCTTGCGGCGGTTGAGAAATTCGGATAGCGCCGAGGCGTTGGGCTCGCCGGGAAGATCTTCCCCGGCGGCTCGGGCCAGCTCCACAATGCGCTCCCAGCGCGCGGGCCGGCGCACAATACGCTGGATCGACGGCAGCCCGTGGGATCGAAGAAACCCGGAGACGGCGGTGTTCGCCGCGACCATGAAGTTCTCGATCAAGTAGCGAGCGCGCCCACGCTGGGTCACGGCCAGATCGATGACCCGACCGTTTTCCATAACAGGACGCGCTTCGATCGTGTCGAACTCCAGGGCTCCGGCCGCCAGACGGATCTTGCGCAGGCGCATCGAAACCGTGTCCTGGACGCGCAGCTGCGCGTCCAGGCCCGGAACCTCCTGAACAGAGCTGGGAACGGGGGCGCTAGGATTGTCCAGCCATGCGCCGATCTCTTCGTACGCCAGCTTGGCGCGGTTGCGCACCCAAGCCCGGTAAACGCCAGTCTCCAGGACATCGCCGTCTGGTCCAACATGCAGCTCCGTCACCACGGCGAGACGGTCCTGATCGTCCCAAAGTGAAGTGGCGCCCTCGGACAGGATTCGCGGGATCATCGGGAAGCTTTCAATACCCGTGTAAACCGTCGTGGTGCGCTCCCCCGCCGCCCGGTCCAGCGGCGAGGCGATCGGAGCAAAGGCGTCCACATCCGCAATGCCGACCAGCAGCCGAGCGCTTCCGTCCAGCAGCGCCTCCACGAACTCAACCTGATCCAAATCTCGCGAGTCGGGATTGTCAATCGACGACCAGAGCAGGCCGCGCAGATCGCGCGCGCCGTCGTGGTCCAAAGACGCGCTTGCATGCTGCGCCTCTTGCAGAGCGTCCGGCGGAAACTCGATTGGAAACCCGGACTCGCGCATGGCGCGGCGGGCGGCGGCGTGGAGGTCGAACGTGGACATGGGCGATGCTTTCTATGGGGAGAGAATTAGTTCAATATACCCACATACGTGACCTGTCCCTGATGGTATGTCATGTTCCAGACGGGGTAAGAAGCGATCTGCTCCATGCTCATCGGCCCGAACGGCGTCTCCAGCACAAGCTCTAGATCCTCATCCGATAGTCCACCGATGGCCGCCGTCAGGCGAGGCAGACCACTCTCCAGCGCCGCGCTCACAGTTTCCCAATCCTTTGCAATCGCGGCTCTTTCTTCGCCGTAATTCGCGAACGCCGTCGGCGCCCAGTTCCGGTCTTCGATCACCTGGGTTGTATACCCATTCAGCAGCGCGCACTCGGCCACTTGGTCGATCACGGTGCGCCCCTTGTCCAGCGGACTCCATACCCGGCGTTCTTCCGGCGTTTCCAGCGCGACGGCCAGCAGTTCCTTGGCGGCCTTCTCGGTAACTCCGACGATATATTCCTGTACGGATTTCGGCATAGAGATGTCTCCTTTGCGGTTTGAGTGAATTGAAAAC
>JAOQAA010000687.1 GCA_025963815.1 Capsulimonas sp. | reverse complement strand
AACGGCACATAATATTTGCCGATAGTCACGGAATGCTTGCCTATGCGCTTTTGGTAGTACGCCTCCACTGGCTGATCGATAATCCGGTTCTGCGCCCGGTAAAGCCGCCCGATGGAGACGGACGCCTTTACCGTTTCGGAGTCGTTCGGGTCCCAGCGGCCGTAAACGACCGAAGGGTAGGCGGGACCATAGCCGATCCAGGCGCCGTCGTAAAAGGTGCGATTTCCCGGCTGATCCGAAATGCCTAGATAAGCGTCAATACCGATTTTCAGAGGCGTCGACGCCGGGGCGGCCTGCGGCGGAGCGGCCGGCTCCGCCGGAGCGACTGCGCCGGCGGGAGCTTCCGGTGAGGTCGTTCCCGGCGTAGTGGAACTGGTCTGCGCGTGGCTGACCGTACTGGCGGCAAGGAGACACGCCAGGAGTGCGAAGCGAAGATACGACATTTTTCCTACATGCACCTTATGAATGGATTAGGCCGCCGCGAGTTGATTCTCGAACGACGAGGACGACGCCATCGGCAGCGCATGAACGCTGTCGAGATGCAGGTCCAGGATGTACTGGAGCATTTGGAGGTAATCCAGCGGCAGAGCGAAGAGAAATTTCGAAACCGGGATCCCATGATCCTGGCCGACAATGGCGCGCAGGCAAACCAAAACGGCCTTCTTATTCTGCTCGAATCCGGCAACCACTGTCTTCAAATTCCGCTGAAAAGCATCGTATGGAACCGGTTCCCCTAAGCGCATCTCCACAACTTCCGCGATCAAATGACGGACGGAAGAAAGAATAAATGGACTTTCCCCTTCGATACGCTCGCGCGTCGGCAGATGCAGTTTCACCTCGGCGTCCAGGAAGTTGCGGCTGAAGGCCATGCCGCGAGAAACCAGATCGCGCTGCATCGGATCCAGCGCCTCCGGCGTCAAAAGCCACATCGGCAGAAGCTGTTTGATGAAATCCTGAAAGGTCATCCCAGGCATTACTTCGTAGCGGGAAGCTGTTGTCAGAATGAGATCGCGAGAGATACGCATGTCAGACGACGGCTTGTCGACAAACAGGCTGCGCAGCGCGCCAGCGGGCAGCGATTCCGCAGTCAAATAACTCGTGTCTCGATCCTGCTGGACGCTTCCAAAGTGCAGCGGCAGAACCTGCTTTCCGCCGAAGAACTCCTTGCTCAAAGCGCTCGCGACAGCGAAGCTGCCGGCGATGGGCTCCAGATAAGCCTTACTGAATGGCTCGGCGTCGATGCGGAAATGCGCCCAGCGAGCGGCGCAGTCGAGCTTCCAATTGAGCTTCCCCTTGACCTGCTCCAGCGCAAGATCATGGTGCGATTCGCATCGCTCGCACGTGATATGATAAGCGCCGGCGGCGACGCGCTCGATATGCGTATCGACGATCACACCACACTGGGGACAGATCGGATGGAACAGCTTCTCCGGGTGATAGTTCGGGAAACGATCCGATAAGAAGCTCAAAACCTCCTCGCGCCGTTCAAGCACAAGAGACACATAGGGATCATATAAGCCGCGCTCATAGAGCTTAGAGGTACTGACGAGCGTTGGGTGGCAGTCCAATCGATGCAGGCGGTCCAGCAGGACATGCTCATAGTGCTCCGCGAACGAAGCATGGCACTCAAATGGGTCGGGGAGATGAGCGATCGGCGTTCCGCACCAATGCTCGCAACGTTCCATAAGACGGGGATCTTTGTTGACGGCCACCCGTAGCTGACGGTAATTCAAAGGGTCGAGGCTATCGTCCACCAGAAGCGTGAATACGGTGTGCCCAGCCTCACGCAGGGTCTTTGCCGTTTCGTCGGCGACGAGGAATTCGCGCAGATTCCGTTCATCGCCTAAATAAGCGCAGGTAACTCCGGAAGCGATGGTAACAAGTGTTTGTTTCTCAAAATGTGCAAGCGCGCCAGTATACAACGGGGCCTTCATAAAGTTTCAACGTCCTCTCCACATGATTCGCCTGCGACGTGACAGCGGCTTGTTCGGCGGGAGATGCAGTGGGAAAGCCGGGGACCACGTCGCAATAGCGATCTCTGTTTTATGCGTTCTGAGCGGACGCCGAAGCTTGTACCTCCCCAAGTGAATATTGCTGCCGATAGCGCTGAGGAGCTCGCTTCACCGCCGCCTTTAAGAACGCGTCCGCCATTGCGGGATCGAATTGCGTTCCGATGTTTCCTCGGATCTCTTCGAGAGCGACTTCCCA
The DNA here is from genome assembly GCA_025963815.1 of Capsulimonas sp. Lineage (GTDB taxonomy): Bacteria > Armatimonadota > Armatimonadia > Armatimonadales > Capsulimonadaceae > Capsulimonas. The sequence goes on along the minus strand of JAOQAA010000687.1, from coordinate 1,154 downwards.
GTCCAGCCCCTTACGGTAAGGCCGATCGGTCGTCATGGCGCTGAACGCATCCGCCACAGCCATGATACGGCCGAGCAGTGGGATCTCCTCCCCCGCCATCGCGTCCGGATAGCCTTGGCCATCCCAGCGTTCATGATGAGAGTTCACGGCGTCCAGAATGGATTCCATTCCCGGCACCGCGCCTACCATCAGCGCGCCGATACGCGGATGACGTTTCAGCACCTCGTACTCTTCGGGAGTAAGACGTCCCGGCTTTCGCAGGATTTCATCGGGAATTCCAATCTTCCCGACATCGTGCAGCAGCCCGCCGATTCGGATTACGCGCATTGTTTCCTCGGAGAGCGTAAGCTCTTCCGCGATCCACAAGGCGTATTCGGTGACGTCTTCCGAGTGACGCCGGGTGTAACGGTCTTTGTTGTCAACCGCGGTCACCATGGCGTCGAGGACCTCGAACGAGCTCTCTCGGGACAGCGCCCGGAGGGACCGTTGATTGTCGCTCGTAGCCATTATTCCACTATCCGTATGTTTTGCCGCATAGAGATTTGTGTCCGCAATCGCTACTAATTCATGACGAGTTTTACTGTCTTCCGGGAAGCCGGCGACCCCATAACTGAGACTGACGGGGATGGTGCGCTCTTCACCGACGCGTCGGAATCCCTCCTGCAACATGCGCTCGCGCAGCATATCAGTCAGCGCAATCGCCTGCTGAACGGTCGTGTTAGGAGCTACCAGAAGGAACTCGTCTCCGCCGTACCGGCCCAAGAATCCCCGCTCGGCGCACGCCGTGGACAAAGACGCGGCAACATTTTTCAGGATTTGATCGCCGACCGGATGGCCATAGGTATCGTTGAAAAGCTTGAAGTTGTTGAGGTCCATCATGATGATGGACAGCGGAATACCGGCCGCCTCAGCCTTTTCCACTTCGAGATGAAGGCGCTGATGAATAGCGCGGTGATTGAGCAGGCTCGTCATCGGATCGCGATCCGCCGCTTCGAGGGCGGCGCCGTACATCCGTGCATTTTCCAGCGCACTGCCGACTTCTAGACCGATACTTTCGAGCAGCGCGGTGTCTGTGGGGCTCACGCCATCAGTCCAGCGCACCACGCCGATCATGCCCAGGCATCGCTCTCGCCAGCAAAGCGGCGCGCGCAGGC
>JAOQAA010000681.1 GCA_025963815.1 Capsulimonas sp. | reverse complement strand
GCTCGGCGCATTCATGAACTCATTCGTCGCAAGACACTCACGCAGCGTGACCAACTCGATAACGTAGTTTGGCACTTCGATGCCGATGGCGCTCTTGCCGGGAATGGGGGCTTCGACACGCACATCGATGGCGGCCAGCGACATCGCCAGGTTATCGGCCAGGCTGACGATCTTCTTCACTAAGATGCCCGGCTCGAGCTGCACTTCGTAGCGCGTGACCGTGGGCCCCATCGCGACCTGCGCGACGTTGGCTCCGATCTTGAAGTCGTTGAGCGTCTGCATCAGAACTGCTTGCTTTTCTTGGATCGCCTGCGCGGACCGGACGGGCTTGGGCGGCGGCTCGTTCAAAATCTCCAGCGGCGGCAGGGTGTACTCTCGTTTTGTGCCGTCGTCGGCGAGGCCGACGGGAATGACGAGCGGAGCGGCCGGCGCGGGCTTGGGAGCCAGCATCTTGATCGGGATCTGCGGGATCGTCGGCGCGTCGTCGTCATCAATGCCATCCAAAAACGCTGGAGGCAGAGTGACCTGGGTGAGCGGCGGCGCCGGGATGGGGACGATTGGGATGATCGGAGCTGTAGGAATGACCGGCGTGGGAGATTCGGCAGCCGGCGAGAGGGGGGCGGCGGCAGGCTCCGCCTTCGCCTTCTTGACAACCGGCGCGTCCATCGTCTCGATCATGCGTCGCGCGCGCTCCTCACGCTTGCGCTCTTCCTGCCTTGCCCGTTCGGCGTCGCGCTCGGCGCGTTCTTCTTCTTGCACCATCTGTCGCTCTTCGCGTGCGATTGCGGCGCGCTCACGGGCGGCGGCGGCGCCGCGCTGCATGGCCTTGGCCGTATTGGTCACCGGAGGCGTCAGCTTCTTGCCGCCTTCCACCGTGCGCTCGAACAAGTGCAGCAGCCGCATATCGGTCGTCCAGACGACAGCGCCGATGGCGAGGGCGGACATAAGAATATGGCTGGAAACATCGTTGGCGCCGAAGAGTGTGCGCAGCAGCGAGCAGAACAGGTAACCGACTTCGCCGCCGGCGCGGTCCGGGTTCATCGATTGGTCGAGCACATTGGTATGGGCCATGTGCCACCAGGTGATGAAGATCAGGTACAGCGTGGCTCCGCCGCCGATGTAGTTCGCGCGCGTGTGCTGCTCTCGTCCCCGGACCAGCATGACGCCGATGCTGGCGATGAAGAATGGCATGACCCAGGCGCCGACGCCCACCAGCCAGCGCATCCCATTCGCCAGGGCGTCGCCGATCGCGCCCGCCTTGCCCTCAAAGATCAGGCTGACGAGCAGAATCGCGCCCAGCGTCATAAAGCCGATACCCCACATATCGTGGGCAAACCGCTCGTTGTTGCGAGCCGGCTTGGTCTTTTTGGCTTTCTGAGGCGCGGGGGCGGCTCGCGGTGCGCGGGGCTTTTTCGGGGTCCGTGGTTCTTCGGACGGTTTGACCGCCATACATATGTTCTCCTACCCACTATTATAGCAGAAATACAGGCGGTCGGCAAACGAGTTGCGCGGGGCAGCGCCCTGGAACGGGTATGATAAGGGGAATAGCCGCCGGGTGCGTGGATGCAGACCGGCGAGAAATTATTGACTGAAGGAGAACTGCACATTATGGCAGCCACAGATTCCAGTTTCGACATTGTTTCGAAGACCGATCCGCAGGAAGTCAAGAACGCGATCGATCAGGCCGAGCGCGAGATTGAGACCCGCTTCGACTTCCGAAATTCGATGGCCGAGATCAAGCATGAGAAGGATAAGCTCACCTTGAGCGCCGACAACGAGGCCCGCCTGACGGCGCTAATCGACGTCATCCAGTCCAAATTCATCAAGCGCGGGATCGACATCAAGTTCCTGGAGTATGGCAAGCTCGAAGAAGCGACCAAGGGCACCGTGCGCCAGGTCGTCACGATCAAGAATGGCCTCCCGATGGAAGCCGCAAAGAAGATCGTCAAGCTAATCAAGGACAAGGGCATCAAGGTCAACGCGCAGATCCAGGACGAGCAGGTCCGCGTCACCTCCAAAAGCCGTGATGATCTTCAGGCCGTCATCGCCCTGCTCAAAGGCTCCGAAGAGATCGAAGCCCCGCTCCAGTTCACCAACTTCAAATAGTCATAAATCTTTGAACCCCATCAAAATCTTCGGTGGAGTGCTGGTCGCCCTCGGATGCATATTCCGGGCGATCAGCCTCGCCTACTTCAACCTCCTCGAAAAACGCCTCCCCCCCGGCGACCTCAAAGCCCGCCGCCGCTTCGAAGGCAAAAAACGCCGCGCCCTGATCATCGACGCCGGCTTTGTCTTGTTCGGATTTTATACGATTCTGAGCGGTCATTGAAAGTTTAGGTGATGTCGATGAATTCCGTTAGCCATCATTTTGGAAGTCATTTTGTCTATTGTAATCTTAATGGATGCGCTCTTCTGACTTATGATCGAGGGAGCATTTCAAGTGGAGTTGCAATATCCTCGTTCCAGGCACTCTTCTGGCTGGTTGTTTTGCTTGCCTTGGTCGCCTTGCTTGTCATTGGTTATCAAAAATTTATTATGCCGCTGAAGTAGATGCTCTTGCTAAAGAAATGCTACTAAATAGTTGCGTATTCCGTAAGCGTCTGATATAATGCAACCCGGAGGCTGCTAATGACCACCACGGTGCAAGACACAATCGAGAGAGAAATCACGGTGCGCGCGTCGAAAGAGCGCGTTTTTAATGCGATCGTTGATCCTAACCAGATCGTCGCCTGGTTCCCGGACACGGTGCAGGGTAAAATTGAGGTGGGGGAGCGGCCTGTTTTCACCTTTGGTGAGAAAGAGATCCAGCTGTACGTTCGCACGATCGATCCACACGATTACGTTGCCTACAATTGGGTTCCATGTGGATCCGAGGCTCCGGATGGGTTTCTGGGGGATGTGCTGGCTGAGCCGCATACGCTGGTGGAATTCCGGCTTACGGAAGTTCCCGGCGGTACGTTAGTCAAGGTGAAGGAAAGCGGGTTCGCTTCGCTTCCCGCACTGACTGCCGAAAAGACCCTTGGCGATAATACGGACGGCTGGGTATATATGATGGGGCGGCTCGAAACGCTGATATCGCAAGAGTAATGACGATGAAGACGATGACTGTCGCGTTCGCCAGCGACGAAGCGAGACTTGACCTTGTGTATGGACAGGGCCGCCGG
>JAOQAA010000675.1 GCA_025963815.1 Capsulimonas sp. | reverse complement strand
TCCACGGCGACACTGTCCCCCGACTTTTTGCCGCCCTTGTAAATCTTCGTGAGGTTTTCGCAGATAATGCTGTAATCTTCCATCGGACGTTTGTTCGGCATGGAGAGGGTGGAGTCCTGCGTGAGATGAGGAGAAATCAGAAGGATTGCATCTCAGCAAAATCCATTTCGGCGGGGGTTGCATTTTTCGGTGGGATGTGGATAATAAGTGTATCCACGTCTCGTGGGGCTATAGCTCAGCTGGGAGAGCGCTTCATTCGCATTGAAGAGGTCAGCGGTTCGATCCCGCTTAGCTCCACCATCGAAAAAGGCCGTCATTCGCAAGAATGGCGGCCTTTTTCTGCAATTGGGGTTCTCTACCGCTCGGCAGCCGGCCTTAAGCCATGCTCTTGCGGCGACGAGCTGTGAAGACCAGCCCGGCGAGGCCCAGGGCGCCCAGCATCAGGGCGACGTTCTGCGCGGGTTCGGGCGCGGCCAAGCCGTGCAGGGTAATGGAGGCGCCATAGTTCTGGTAGGTGTAGGTCTGGACCGATGTATTGGTGGCGAGGGAGCCGGTGAAGGAGCCGACGCCAGTCAGGCTGTAGGTTTGGCCGGCGGCGAGGAGCTTGCCAGTCGACGGGTCGATAAAGCGGCCGTAAATGTCGATGCCTCCCGCGGGAAACTCCGTTGTGTTGCCGTTGCTGGCGTAGAAATCGAAGCCGTTCCCTTGGAACTGACCGCCCGTGACAGTCACTCCACTGCCTGTGAAGGAGGTGACGGCCGCAAAGCTATTTCCGGTGAAGGCGCCGCCACTGACATTGACAGAGGCGCTATTCTCGGCGTCCACGCCGACACGGTTGCCCGCGAAATCGCCGCCGCTGATAGCTCCGCTCACCGCTCCAGTCGACGTATTCGTGAAAATTACGCCAGTGTCGCCATTGTTGTTAAACTCGCCGCCGTTAATCGCGGCGTTCCCGGTGAATACGTACAACCCGTAGGAGCCGTTGCCGTTAAACTGGCCTCCATTGACAGTAAGATCGGCGTTAAAGGTGACCAACCCGGAGAATTGATTGTTGTTAAATGTGGCGCTTGGAGCGCCGCTGTCGGCAGGAACGACGTAAGCGCCGTTGCTGACAAAGTCGCCGCTGCCTGCCGTGTTGTCGTGGGACCCCGTAATCACCGTCTGACCATGGGCAGGGGTCAGGCTCAGCGCCGTAAGCGCCGCCAACGCCAAAAGCGGCGCCGCCTTGCGTGTTGCTTGCACTGTCATGCATTTTCCTTCGTTAATTTCCTTCTCAGGAATGATCCGTAACATTTACCGGGCTCCATACTAACTCACAGCAATTAACATGCCAAGTGAGTGCAAAAATAGGTAATTTTGTCAGGAATTTATTCCAGGGAGGCAGTGATGATTCCTTTGTGATTTTTGCGGAATTCGATCGGCTTTTATGGAATTGGAGTGACTGTGACGTCATTGGAATAATCAAACTCATAGCTTCGATGAGCCCCAATACAAGATTACAGGAAATAGAGGATGCCGTCAACCAGGGAAATGTGTCGTTGAATGTCGCTTTGTGATGAACTTAGGCCGTCGTCCTTGCGGATGACGGCCTTGATTGCGTTTCTATCTCTTGATTTGACTGAGCTGCCGTTCGAAATCCGCCGCATCAAAGTAGTCGCGCCAGACACTGATCGCGCCGTTGCACTCGAAGAGCAGGACGCTGCTCGCCGGCGCGTTCAGCTTCGTCAGGCTTTGGCCTGCGCCGCTGTCGTACGAGACGCTATCGTTCATTCCATAGGAAACAGGCGTGAATGCGCAGGGCTGCGCGGTGGAATCATCGGGACATTTGAATGCGCCCGTGCTCTTCACATAGGGATAAAGCTCGCCCGCCCAGCCCTGCGCCACCCCGAAATTTGGACAGTTGAACTGCTCATCGTAATCCTGGACGTATTGCAGGAAGGCGAGGCCGAGCTGTTTTTCGTTGCTGATACATGAGATCTGGCGCGCTTTCTCCCGGGCTTTGGCGAAGACCGGGAAGAGTATTGCGGCGATAATAGCGATGAAATATTCTTAGGGCAGTGATGAGCCGCGCACCTCCAGGCGCGGCTGCAGGACGATTTGCTGGACGGGAATGGATGGCTCCTTGATACGCCCGATGAGAAAAGAGAGAGCGGTCACGCACATCTCTTCAATCGGCTGCGCGATGGTCGAGAGCGGCGGATCATGGTACGCCGTGTCCTCAATGCCGTCGCACCCGACGAGCGCGACGTCTTGCGGGATGCGCAGACCCAGATCCCGCAGCGCGCGGAAGGCGCCGATCGCGACATCGTCGTTGAAATAAAAGAGGCCATCCGGGCAGCCATGCCGCGCGATATAGGCTTTGAGCGCCGGCCCGATCGCTTCGCGAATGGAGTTCGGGCTTAAGATCAGTTCGGGCTGCTGTCCAATCTCGGACATTACGCTCTCATACCCCATCAGGCGTTCGTCGGAAGACTCGCGGAACCAGCCGAGCCAGTCCGGCAGCAGGCACGCGATCCGGCGGCAGCCGCGGGCGTGGAGGTGACGGACAGCCTCCTTAGCGACTTGTGAGAAATCGACGCGAACATAATCCGTCTGCTCCAGTACGTATACGCCCATGTTGACGAACGGCTTGCGGCCAAGTAAAGGCCCGTCCAAACCAGGGACGGCCCTGCGAGGCAGATCCACCGTGAGGATCCCGTCGATGGACCAGAGGGCAAGCGTCTGCGTGCGTCCCGTCACCAGGGCGCGCGCCGCCCGATTGGGCTGATAACCCATCTCGGCGGCAATACGCTGGACGCGCAGTCGCGTCTCCGGCGCGATCCGCGCATCCGCCGAATTGAGCGCCCGTGAAACCGTAGCGTATGACATGCCGGCCCTGGCGGCGACCTCGCGAAGCGTACTCTTCAAAAAGTAATCCCAAAATGTTCAGTAATCGGCTTCATAAGATTCGGAATGAACTTTATTCGCTCCAATCGATTCGCGTTTGACTGCCCGCGCTGCTCTCCGTAACCGCCTCTATGCCTCGCGCCCCCCTCATTCGTGTTCGCACACGCGTCATCTTCCCGTTCTTGTCGTACTCGCGCTCCATCAACGGCTGCCCGTCGTCGTAGAAAATATCCGAGTATCCACCGTCGGTGCGGCGCACGCGTCGGCTAATGGGAGCTTCTGGCAGGAAAGTGTTGCCGGGCGCCCAGAGAGGCTGGGTGAGGCCTTTGTACTCTTCAAAGTCGGTGTGGGTTGCGCGTGTCCAATCGCCGACGGAACCGTAGGATTTTGATGTCGCCAATCGGTCGGAGAGGTCGTAGCCTCGAACTTCTTGCTGAGTGGTTCGGGGCGTTTTGCCGTCGGGGGCGAATTGGGTTGTCCGTTGGAAGGGGATGTTTCCGGCGGGATCGAAAGGGGTAGTGGCGGTGGTGAATGTCGTGGGGTCGTAGCCGCTGAGGTTGTTGGGGTCGGGCTTAAGGCGGAAGCGTTCGGTGCGCGAGGTGAGTGTGTAGGTATAGGCGTTCAGGCGCGGGAGTTGGCCGTACTGGGCGCGGTAGGCGCGGGTGTCGAAGGTGCGGCCGAAGCTGTCGTGGGCGTACCAGACGAATTGGAACTGGCTGGGATGCTGGTCTTGCAGCCACTGAGTGGCGAGTTCGGACGGATTGCTGTCCACGACGTCGAAGCGGACGAGGCCGAGGGAGCCGAGGCAGGAGTCGTAAAGGTAGTCGATGGCCTGAACGGGTAGGTGCGCGGACGGCGGCGCGGTCTGGACGATGCGCGAGGGAATGCGGCGCATGGTGAGGTCGGCGGCGGTGAAGGTGCGCCCGTAATCCCAGGACCAGGTTTCGTGGGGTGAGCCAAGGACGGTAAGGGTTTTGCGGATGAGGTCCTCGCCGCCGAAGCCGCCATAGGTGTATGTCATCTGAAAAC
>JAOQAA010000633.1 GCA_025963815.1 Capsulimonas sp. | reverse complement strand
CGCGCTGTTTGGGACCGAAGACGGCGTCTGCTACGCCATAGACGTCAAAACCGGTCAGCCCGAATGGATGGCGCCGACGAACGGCTCCGTCACCGCGCCGCCGATCATGACGTCTCCTTCCACGGTGGTCTTTACCTCTTCGGACAACAGCCTCTACGCGTTCAATCCGATCACCGGTCGGTCGGCTTGGTCGGTGAAGTTACCAACCGATCCGACACACTCGCCGCCGCTTTACACGGGACGCGAGATTTTCGTCGCTGCCGATGAATATTTTTTCTGTCTGACAGGACGTAGTGGAACTACTCGCTGGCAGACCAAGCTTTCGTCGCCAGTCACCACCCCGCTGGCGTATGCGAACGGCTCCATCTACTTCGCCACGCAGGACAGCAAGGTCGTGGCGATGTCGGATCGCGGCAAGATTCAGTGGTCCACGGACATCGATTATCCTACAAGCGCCACACCGCTTCTGGCGGGCAACACCCTGTTCCTGCCAACAGAGCGCGGGATCGTCTATGCGATTTCCGCAAGCAACGGCCAAATCCTTTGGAGCTATGTCGTGCAGGCGGCCGGCACGGAAAAGCAGCCCAAGCTCGATTTCACGGATATCGCTTCAGCCCCGATCCTCGTCAATGGAGCTTTGTATGTTCTGAGTGACGACGGCAGCCTCTCCGCGTTCCGCGCTGACGCAACCGATCACGCCGCGCCGCTCTTCTCGAAGTTCACTCCGGCGGCTTCATCGATTGTCGGCGGCGTGCGCATCCCCTACAGCGCCTTGGTGATTGATGAAGGATCGGGCGTCGATCCCGCCACGGTCTCCATGTCGGTGGACGGAACGGTTGTGCCTCCCGTAGGCTACGATCCCAGCTTCAACGGCGCCCATGTGATGACCGCCTTCAATGACACACAAGACCGCGTGCCTCACCTTAGCGATGGAACGCATCAAGTCTTGATTACGGCTTCGGACTGGCGCGGCAACAAGTCGAGCGCCACATGGAGCTTCGTCGTTGACAACAAGCTCAATCCGGAAGACACCAAGGGCTACGTCCCATCCACTGCGCCCACGCCTCCTGGTCGGGGCAGCCAGCGCGGAGGACGAGGACAGCAGGGCAATCAGAACGGAAATCAGGGCGGCGCGCGCAATCCCGGCGGTGGCGGTAATAACAATACGCCTGGCCGTAACAATAATGGCGGCAATAACGTTGGGGGCCTTAACGGTGGCGGCGTGACCACGCCGACACCGACGCCGGTTCCCCCAACGCCTACTCCAGTACCGGGCGGCGGTGGGCCGCCTCCCCCGCCGATCTAGAGCTAACCTGATGACCATCGCAGATCCGACCGCCGGTAAACTCCGGCAGATCGCCTGGCTCCGACTGAACGCGCTTGAGTTTGCTCCCAAGCGCGTTCACACGCTTCTGGAGCGATTTGGCGGCTCTCCCGAAACCGCATTTTCCGAGCCGGACTCCACATGGCGCGACGCGCTGCCGGACCTCACGGCCAAACAGCTGGATCGCCTGCGGAAGATCCGAGACCAGGATTTCTCCAAGGAGCTCGCGTTTCTGGAGCGCTCCGGCGGCCGCGCCGTCGCCTTCACCGATCCCGACTATCCCACAAACCTTAAGCCGCTCCCAGACGCTCCGCCGGTTCTGATCGTACGCGGCTCCTTTGTTTCCGAAGACAAGTTCAGCGTTGCGATTGTCGGCTCCCGCCGCGCCAGTTCCTATGGTCTGTCGCTGGCCCGCCGCTTCGCCGCCGAGCTTGCCGACCGCGGGCTCACCATCGTCTCCGGCGGCGCTCGCGGCGTGGACACCCAGGCCCACCTGGGCGCGCTCGACGCCAAGGGCCGCACCATCGCCTATTTAGGCTGCGGCGCCGATATCAACTACCCGAGCGAAAATCGCACCCTCTTTGACAACATCGTTGCCTCCGGCGGCGCCGTCGCCTCCGAATTTCCACTCGGAACCCGCCCCGAACCCTGGCGCTTTCCCGCACGCAACCGCCTCATTTCAGGTACGGCGCTCGGAGTATTAGTTATCGAGAGCCCGCTCGACAGTGGATCCCTCATCACCGCCCGCGAAGCCGGCGACCAGGGCCGCGACGTCTTCGCCATCCCCGGCCCCATCGACACCGGCCGCAGCGCTGGCTGCCACAAACTCATTCAGGACGGCGCCAAGCTCGTCCAAAGCGTCGACGACATCCTCGAAGAACTCGGCGTCCTCACCCTACGCTCCCCCGACGGCCCCACCAACCTCATCTCCGGCGCCCCAATCCCCACCAATCTCCCTCCCGAACAGCGCCGCGTCTTGGAGCTACTCACCCTCCAGCCACGCAATGTGGACAGCATGATCGTGGAAAGCAAAATGACCGCTCCTCAAGTCAGCAGCATCTTGACCTTACTGGAGATGCGTGGGTTAGCGCGACGTGTGCCAGGGAACGCCTTCGTGCGAGTCTTGTAACCTAATTAAGAATATTTCAGCTCATAAACGACATGCTGCCAACCGTAAATCCAGAAAAAAGTTAGAGAGACAAATTGATGAATCGAAAATCACTCGCCTTGAATAGCATATTACTCGCCATTGTTGCATCAAGTCAAATCCCAGGAATTCAGGCTTCCGCAAAAGTCGTGACAGTGACGGCTTCCGGTTATCTCGCAGGTGTGAATAATATCGACAATGCTTTCGATGAAACCGTACATGCGGGAACGGCGTTCAACTATACGTTTTCTTATGACGACACTTTACTGCCGGCTTACCAGGACTCCACTCAAGGGGTGTATGCATTTTACGGCAATGCGAGAAACTTAGGCGCTACAATCACATTTGGCGACTATACGCTTACTCCGAGCGTCAACGATTTCAATGAGATCAACCCGATCAATAATGAGTCTGACGGTGCTAGATTCAAGGACTTGATCCTAATCACAAACGGCAGTGACACAATCACAACTCCCGCGACTTCCACTAATACCTTTCATGGAGTGGCGACCACCCTGTTGGAGCTCGGAGACTCCTCTGCGACCGCACTGTCATCCACAAACTTGCCGCCTTTGAACGCCTATGATCCCGCCAAATGGAATCCGTTTGGCGTTGTCGGCTCCTCCTTTTTTTCATTGGGGTTCAGCACTACGGACAACGGAACGTCCGCGAGCTTCAGCGGAAACATTGTCCACTTGTCGGCAACCACAGCCGTTCCTGAACCTTCTCCATTGGCGGTTTTAGTCTTAGGGTGCGGCGTTATGACGATTTTGGGCTTTTCCGTCCGCAAACGCACGAGGATGAATATCAACTCGTAATTGCAATTTCCCTGGCGATCAGCGCCACCGCATCGCGCAACCGGTCCTCATGCGTCCCTGAAAGAATAGCAAACGGGGTCGATTGCGCGGCGAGCAGTTCGACGAAACGTTCATGCATGGCGTGCCGGATGTGCTGGCCGTCGCGCGTGCCGTCCTGGACGAACGGAATATCGTCGGTCAGAAGAATCAGATCGTAGCGCCGGGCGGCGGCAATTGCCTCGACTTCCGGCGAGAGCGCTCCTAGATAGCGCTCATGCCAGAGGTTCGTGGCGAAGGCGTTGGTGTCGCAGATCAGCAGCTTATCGGTTTCGCGGGCGGCAGCGTCTTCTCGGTCACATTGGGTTTGTGCGATGTGGATGAACTCTTCCGTGGTCCAGTCATCTTCGACTTCGGCCGCATCGTCCGTGATCACTCGGCCGGCGAACTTCTTCTCACAATATTTCCGTCCGTATTCGGCGACCCAGTGGACGCCGTAGTGCTCGGCAAGAGCTTTGGACAAGGTCGTCGTTCCCGTAGACTCGGCGCCGAGGACGCAGACGCGCTTGACGAAGTGGGCGCGGACACAGGGCTCCAGGTAATCCCAGCATTCCAATGGATCGCGGCGAACGGCGGTGCCGGAGCATGGGACTGTTCCACGGGAATGGTCAACCATCACATGCGTGCATCCCAGAAAGTAGGAGAACGTTTCACCGTAGTTTTCGGAGCTGAAGACTGCGTCGGGCGCATATCCGAGGGTCTGAATAGTGAACTCCGCCCACCCCTGCGAATCGTCGTCACCGTGGACGTCGTCGACCTCAATCACCGTCACATCGGGATGGATTTCCCGGAGCCACTGGACGCGGAGGGATGGAGGGATTGTTTCTTCTGGACGGCCGACCAGCATGA